>SKXF01000450.1 GCA_007128555.1 Clostridia bacterium
GGGAATGGGGTAAGAGAGATGACCAGAAACCAACAGGACTACATACGCATACCCATCGACCAAGTAAAAACGATCACATCGAGCCTACTGCAAACGCACAACGTGCGCCCCGCGGACGCAGACGTGGTGGCCGAAGTGCTGACCGCGGCAGACATCCGGGGTGTTGAGTCGCACGGGATCGGACGCCTCATCCCCTACTACCTGACCGGTCTCGAGCTCGGCCACATCAAGGCCCAGCCGGAGGTCACGACTGCCAGGGAAATGGGATCGATGTTTGTCGTCGACGCAGACAACGGTCTCGGGCACATTGCCTGCCACGCTGCCATGAAAAAGGCCATCAGCCTGGCCCAGACCCACGGCATAGGCATGGGCGGCGTTCGAGGCAGCAACCATTTTGGCATCGCAGGGTATTATGCCATGATGGCCCTGGAAGAGAACATGATCGGTCTGTGCCTCTGCAACTCCACCCCCCTGGTGCTTCCCACGTACTCCAGAAAGCCCGTCCTGGGGACCAACCCCATCGCCTTCGCTGCCCCCGCCGGGAAACACCAGCCCTTTGTCCTGGACATGGCAACGAGTGTTGTGCCCATCGGCAAAGTTGAAGTACATCGGCGCTGGGAGGTCAAGGTTCCTCCGCAGTGGGGCGCCGACCACATGGGCCGGCCCGTGGATGACCCCGAGGAAATTCTCGACGGCGGCGGGCTCTTCCCCCTGGGCGGCCCGGCGGAAACCTCCGGATACAAGGGCTACGGCCTCGCGGCCGTGGTGGACATCCTGTCGGGAGTACTTACCGGAGCATCCTTCCTGACCGGGGTCAGCAGGGGAGGCGCTGCCCAGCGGTCACAGGTCGGACATTTCGTCGCCGCCCTGAAGGTCGATGGCTTCATCGATCCGGAGGTGTTCGCCCAGCGGATGGACGACTTCATCGACGAGCTGAAGGATGCTCCCCTGGCCGAGGGCTGCGACCGGGTCTTCGTGGCGGGCGAAAAGGAATTCTGGCATACGGAAGAAAGCATACGAGACGGCGTACCCGTGCACAAAAAAGTATGGTCGGATATCACCGATGCCGCACAGAAGATGGGAATCGAAGTCAGCTGAACTCGGCCGTCAGGGGGCACCCGGACACCAGGGCGCCCCCTGACTACCTTATTGCACCGATGAAGCCCAATGAAACTCCCCCCACGCACGAGATTTTTCCCCATCGCCATCCCACCCGATGTGGACCTGCCGTATGCATCGTCCAGCCGGGAGCATCTGTCCGGTCATGGCAAAAACTAGATCACCAGGTAATCCCGGCTGAAGTTGCTGAAGGAAACCCCGCCCTCTTCGGTGACCTGCACAACATCCTCGACACGAACCCCAATGCCACCTGGAACCCGGATGCTCGGCTCGATCGTGAAGCACATACCCGCCTCCAGCACGGTGTGATCCAGCTCATAGAGAAAGGGCGGTTCGTGAACATCGATGCCTATACCGTGGCCAAGGCGGTGGGTGAAATAGTCTCCCACCCCTGCGTCCTCAATCACACGGCGTGCGGTACGGTTGAGCTCCGATGCGGTGATCTGACCCGGTCTCATCACCGCGATCGCCTCTGACTGGGCCCTCATCACCAGGTCATGGTAGTCCCGGTACAGCTTCGTCGGCTCGCCGCAGAAAACCGTCCGCCCGAAGTCCGAGGCATAACCCTGCCACAGGACCCCAAAATCGAAGGTAATGGAGGCGCCGGGCACAACGGCTGTATCTCCCGTCTTCCGACCCTCTGCGTGAATCCGGCAGATGCCCTCGCCACCCACGACGATCCCGGTGTGAAAGGAAACCCCCGACCCACCGCACACAATCACCTGGTGGTCCACCTCCCGGGCAATGTCGTACTCGGTCATCCCGGGTCTCAGCTGCTTGAGTACCGCAGCAAAGACCCGATCCGTGATGACCCCGGCCTCCTTCATGACGCGGGTCTCTTCGGCATCCTTGACCGCACGCATCCGGGCGATCATCGTAGACGCATCAACGAAGGCCAGCTCAGGACGAGCTTCCTTCAAGAGAAACAGGGACCTGGCCCACAGGCGCCCCGAGACTCCCAGCTTCACCGGGTCACCCAGGCGTCCCAGAACATCACGCGCAACAGCGAGGGGATCATCCCCATCGTCGATGACCACAATATCCTCGACCCAGGGTCGGCCCTCGGACTGGCTGCGAACATAGGAACTCGCTCCCATTCGAGGCACCACAAAGATGGGTCCGCACTCCGGGGTGATGAAAGCACCGTATAGCTCGTCACCGTGCTTGTCGTCGTCCGTCGGGTTGTGGGGTTGCCTGCGCACCCCGGTCAGGTACTGAAGATCACTCGACATCATCAGGAACAGACCGTCAATGGACTCCTTCACCATGTGTTCCCTGATCCGCTGCAACCGGCCTTCAAATGCACTCACAGTCGTAATCCCCCTTCGGTATGAACCTTTCTTCACAGCAGGCTGCCCAGCTGGCACACCCTTCCTCCTGACAGTTCACCGGGGAACCGCCATGTCCTTCCTGCCCGTGGCGCTTTTTCCCTGTTTGTCGAAGGGTTACACCACCCCCGTGGCGAATTGGAAAAAAGAAGATGTGTGTGTCGCAACGACCGGTTGGATGGAAATGCATTCGGAAAGCGAGGCACTTCATGGTAAAGGCCAAGACAGCCCTTGCATATATCGACCAGAAGCGATCCTTCCTCGTGGATCTGTCGGACAAAATCTGGGAAGCAGCGGAATTAGCCCTTCATGAGACGGCATCGGCGAAGTATATCGCCGATGCCCTGGAAGCGGAGGGTTTCACCATCGAAGCTCCCGTCGGTGGCATGCCTACGGCCTTTGTCGCCACCTGGGGAGACGGTGGTCCCGTGATCGGATTGCTAGGCGAATACGACGCCCTGGGAGGGGTCTCACAGAATCCCGTTCCGGTGCGGGATGAGCGAGTCCCCGGTGGAGCCGGACATGCCTGTGGGCACAACCTTCTCGGCGCGGGAGCACTCGCGGCAGCGATCGGCTTGAAAGAAGAGATGACCCGAAATAAGATTCCCGGTACGGTGAAATACTTCGGATGCCCAGCAGAAGAGAACCTGAGCGGCAAGGCCTTCATGGCCCGCGATGGCCTCTTCGATGAATGCGATGCCTGCCTGACCTGGCACCCAGGAGGCCTGAACCAGGTCTGGACAGGATCATCCCTGGCCAACAATGCTATGAACGTGACCTTTCACGGCCAGACAGCTCACGCCTCCGCTGACCCCTACAATGGGCGGAGCGCCCTCGACGCGGTTCAGCTCATGAACATGGGCGTGGAGTTTCTCCGGGAACACATGCCCGGCGATGCGAGGGTCCACTACGCCATTTTGGATGGCGGTCGGCAGCCCAACGTTGTCCCATCGGTCGCGAAGGTCTGGTACCTGGTCCGCTCCCCTGAGAGGGAACAGGTAGACGACATCTACCGAAGGGTGCTGCAGTGTGCCGAAGGCGCTGCGACAATGACCGAGACAACCTACGAGGTGGATCTGTTGAAGGCCATATGGAATGTCCTGCCTAACAGCCCCCTCGAAGACATTCTGTGGCAGTCCATGCAGGCAGTTGGACCGCCGGAGTTCTCAGAGGAAGAAAGGGAGTTCGCTCGCGAGATCACTGGGACCTTCCCACCAGGCAACAGGGAATCCTCCATCAACAAGGAGGGATTGCCGGAGGATGAGCGGAAGCAGGTCCTGGAGCAGGTGCTCAACGACACCCTCATCTCCCCCGGCCGAGCCAGCGTGATGATGGGCTCAACGGATGTCGGTGACGTCAGCTGGTGCTGTCCAACGGCTCAGATCCGGGTGGCCTGCAACGCCGTTGGAACACCCGGGCACTCGTGGCAATATGTCGCCCAGGCGGGAATGAGCATCGGTCACCGGGGCATGATCCAGGCAGGCAAGATGCTGGCAGAGGCGGCCTTCCGACTGATGACCGAGCCGGAGACCCTCGAGAAAGCCCAGGATGAGTTCCAGCGAGCCAGCGGCGGGAAGCCCTACGCGTCAGCCATGCCCCCCGACCATCAACCGGCCTTCAAACAGTTTGCGGAAAAATAGACCTGCCGGGGTGCGCGAGATGCTCCCGCACCCCTCCTTGCATCCCACCTCAAGACCTGCGAGTGACAACCGATGACCATCGCCACGCAGGCATCGCCATCACCGGATCACTGGGCGTACCGTGAGACGACCCCTGGCACGCTCCCCCTCGCATATCCATGCCCAGGCACGGGACGTCGATGAGATCCACGACACCGCCCTCAGGACGAACTTCCTTGCTCTTGGATACTCACGGGCATCTTCAGCTACACTGCCGATACGAGAAACGTCGCATGAGGGGGATTCCTCCCCTTGCCCTGCTGAAACCTCTCCTGCCTACAGGCAACCGAGGAACTCCAGGGCCGTTCTGACATGCATCTTCACACCGATCGACAGGCTGTCCTCGTCAATGTCAAACCGGGGGTGATGGTGGGGATAGTCTGTACCCTTCTCTCTATTCCCACTGCCGATAAAATAGAAGGCCGAGGGCACCCGCATGGCAAACTCAGAAAAATCCTCTCCTGCCATGGTCCGGTTCCCCTCGGTGACATTGGCTCCTCCGACCACCTTCTCGGCCACATCCCGCACGAAGGCGGCCATGGAGGGGTCGTTGGCCAGAACATGATTACCAACCCGGAACTCGAGGTCATAGTCCGCCCTGTGTGCCTCGCATACACCACGGACCACCCTCTCGAAGCTCTCCCGGATGGCTTCACCATTGGAATCAAGAAACCGAATCGAGCCCTCCATTTCCACGTTCTCAGGGATGATGGTCGGTGAAGAGCCCCCTTCCACCCGGCAGAACATGATCACCACGGGATGGGTAGGGTCGCTCTCCCGGGTCTGGATCGACTGAATCGATGCAACGATGTCCGCTGATGCGGCGATGGGATCAACGGAGTGGTGCGCAAAACCCGCATGCCCCCCTTCACCTTTCACGGTCAGCCGGAAATAGTGACTCGCTGCCATGACCGGCCCCGGCCTCACAGTTACCTTTCCCGTTTCCAGGGACGACCACAGGTGAAGGCCCAGGGCAGCATCCACCCCGGGATCCAGGAGCAACCCTTCATCGACCATCCGATGAGCCCCTGCATCCTCTTCGTTAGGCTGAAAGGCAAACTTGATGTTGCCTGGGAACCTGTCGCGACAATCCGCAAGGATCCGGGCCGCAACCAACAGCATGGCCGTGTGCCCGTCATGACCGCACCCGTGCATCCTGCCGGTATGGATCGAACGATACGAGACCGAATTCTCCTCCTGCACCGGGATGGCATCCATATCTGCCCTCATCAGGAGCGTAGGGCCCTCGGCACTGCCCCTGAGAAGGCCAACCACGCCGGTCTGGGCCATGGCCTTCACATCCATGCCGAGATCTCCCAGGTAGTCGGTGACGATCTTGGAAGTCCTGTGCTCCTGGAAACCCAACTCCGGATGCCGGTGGAAATCTCTTCTGAGCTGGATCAACTCGTCATGATGGGTTCGCACCCGCCCGTCTATGTCCATCGGTGCCCGCCTCTCTGTATTGTGTTCTGACGCTGCTGCAAATATCTCGTTTCTCTAGCAACGCCACCGGTCGTCCAGGATCCTCTATGTGGAAAGGCCCCCCGTGTTTCGCCTACCCATAGGCCGACAATGGCAACACTGGTGTGTCATCCCTGCCGAGCGATAAAAACGCACGGACAGCCGCACCTGATGCACGTCATGCGCCTGCGCCATGGCAATGATCCAGCTCTTCCTGGATAGAAACGGCAGAAGCCAGTCAGAGCCACGCCTCGAGAGCGCCTGCAAGTTACGGGCTCATGCTGTCATAGCAAAGACGTGCCAGGCGTGATATCAGCCTTTGGGCCGAGGCAAAACCCGGGATGCCATCGCACAGGTCACCCACCGGCACACCATCGGTCAGGACTGTCAGTATGAACAGCGGGTTGTCGTGCTGACTGTACACGATGCCTGCGTCGTTTACGTTGCTTCGTCCCGTGCCCGTCTTGTGGGCGACCCTGGTACCGTGAGGAAGAAGAAAGGGCAGTCTTGTCTGCAATCTCTGCCGCCTCAAAATGGTCATGCCTCGTTTGCAAAGATCCGGGGTACACCCCAGCCGGCTCGCCGTCTCCACATCCTCTGTGCCCTTGAGAATCGTATCCAGCAATAGGCCAAGGTCCCGCGGGGTCGTGGCGTTGGTCTCCTCCACAGACAGGGGGGTGGAGTACCCACCCCTCGGAGTCCCCGTCCCATGCCTGTGAGTCGTTCCGACCATTCCAATGCTGCGACATAGTTCGTTAACCCGGTCAAGACCCACCATGTCTGCCACCGTCCCGGTGCAGGTATTGTCACTGACGATGATCATCATTGTGAGCACGTCTTGCAGGGTGATCGTGAATCCAGGACACAGGTGTTGAAAGGTACCAGAGTTGTTGTCCTGGTACCTGGCCTCAATGGTCTCCGGCTGGTCCAGGGCTAGATGGCCCTCGTTCACCATTTTCAGGGCCGTCATCATGATGGCGATCTTACGCGTACTCGCTGAGGTTACAACCACATCGCCATGTCTCTCAGCCACCTCACCGGTAGCCAGATCCTTCAGGTACCAGCCCACATGATAGGGCCTGTCATCGCAAAGTCCGTGCATCTTACTGGCAAGATCTCGCACTTGGAAGTTCCCCCTGCACCCTCAGTATTGTGTGTTAGCTAAGCGTTCCTCGCTACAGGCTCGCGTATCGTAAACGGATACAAAGTAAGCGCACCCATGCGCTTGATGATCATCTCGTCGTCACGATGTGTACCAAGATCCATAAAGACCCACTGCGCAGCCGGAAACATCTACAACCTGCCACTCAATGAGTGGAGCCTTCTGGTCACTGTAACGGCCTGGGTTCCACTAA
>SKXF01000387.1 GCA_007128555.1 Clostridia bacterium
CCCCCTCAAAACCCAGGGAGAAGTGCGCGCTCTTTTAGCCTTCACGACCACTGAACTAACCAGATGGACCTTCCAATCGTGCAAATCCCCCCGGTGAAGCCCAGACAATACCTCCAACCTCATCAGCACACATCTATCTCACAAATTTCAACGGCTTATTCAAAGATCCGACGCTGTAGTACTATGTGATTCCCTCTTAACGACGCGGGAGCGGGTCGAGATTTTGGCATAGAGAAAAGTCCAATTTACACCACTACCTAAGACTCTAACATTGATTCTGGGGTGAGGTAGGAGATAGGAACACTCCATGGAAGATCCAACCGATTGCCACTCACGTGCGGAATGTTCGGAGCAACACCACTTAAATGGAGATAATCATTGCTAGCGCTGATGCATGCAACGAGTTCAAATGTCATGGAGGCTGTTTTTGGGGCTCCGGGGATTCATCTGGTGCGGTTTTGACTGAGCGGTGCTCCCTTCTTTCAATCGGCCATCGCCTGTATTTCATCTTGCCACCAAAATCTTGTCAACCGATATTTCTGAGAGTCTCACCTATGTTATGAAAGCGTTAGCCTCCTGCAATCTACTTCCATAGATTTCGATAGGTGGATCCGTCATAGTAGGGATAGATTGAGACTATTTTCCCGGGAAGGGATGATTCGTTTGATCAGTCGCAGATGGGCTGTACAGGTGATCGGCTTGTTGGCGGCGGTGGCCCTGTTGGTTTCTCAGGGTGTCGGTGGTGCCCTGGCGGCCGAGGTGGACTGGAAACTGGCTGACGTTAACGAACTGCCGGCGGAGGTGGCCAGCTGGGTAGAGGATCGGCATGCTGAGCTGGGCGTCTACGTGCTGCCAGCAGGAAGCATGCGCTATCTACTGGTGGCCTGGGGTGAAAAACCCAGCGGCGGCTATGTACTCAGCATCAAGGATGTACAGGAGGCCTATACGGGCGGCCTTGTAGTGACCGTAGAGCTGACCGCTCCGGCCTGGGATGAACAGGTGACTGACGCCCTTACCTATCCGCATCAGCTGGTGCAGCTGCCGGCGGGCGACGACACGATCACGGTCAACTTCATCGGCGATCCCTGGTTTGGTGACGCCCTGGGTGAGCCCGACGATGACGATCCCATCGTGATCATGCAGGTCGATGGTGACCCGATCCCCAATCCTGTCGTCATCTGGGGGCGGGCCCGGGTGTGGGAGGCCACCTTCACCCTGGTGGTTGAGGATGGCCACTATCACCTGGCCGAGGAGGTCATAACCGTGGCCACCGGTGGACCGGAATGGGCCGAGTTCGCGGTGGTACTCACCCTGTACGACTACAGTAGCCCGTCGGGCTTGGCCGTTGCCTCGTACGAAGATGCACGAGACGGCAGCATCGTTGAAGTAGCGACGAAACCGCTGACCTTTGGCGCCGTCTCACGACCCTTTCCCGACGTGCGTCGGCACTGGGCCGAAGCCTCCATCCGCCGGGGCATCTGGGATGGCTTCATCCACGGTTATCCCGACGGTACTTTCTTGCCTGAGAGCAACGTGAGCCGGGCCGAGTTCATCAAGCTGTTGGTGGCCAGCCAGGTTGGCGATGCCCTGCCTTCCTACGCCTCCGAGGAACTGCCCTTCCCGGATGTGCGGGATCACTGGGTGGCAGACTACATCGGCTGGGCCCTGGAGCAGGATTGGATTTCGGCCGACGATATCGAGGGAGCCATGGATCCTGACGACACCATATCACGACAGGAGATGGCCTTCCTTGCTGTCCGGGCGGTCGGATTGATCCCCTCAGAAAATGAACCCGCTTTCACCGACGCGGCTGACATTGACCAGCATCTTGTCGGTTACGTTGCGGCCGCCGTGGAGAAGGGCCTGTTGTTTGGCTATCCGGACGATACCTTCCGTCCCGGAGCGGGTCTGAAGCGTTCTGAGTCCGTTGCCGTGATCTGGAGAGTACTGGCACATGACCGTGATGACACCGTTATGCCCCTCGACTTCATCTTCACCTTTGACAAGGATGCGGAGGGCTGGACCGGAGATTTCACGGATTTGCCGGTAGAGGAATACGAGGAGAACAGATACGAATTGGAGTTTGAATACTCGGAGTTACCCGAGGAGCTTCGGGAGCACGGCAACGCCCTTCGAATCAGTGGCATCAACCGGAGTGATGACCTGTTCATGTATGTGAAGAGGCAGCTGACAAGTGCTGATGGGATCGAAGCCCATACGGAGTATCAGATCTTCTACGAGGTCAAGCTTGCCTCGGATGCTCCAGCCGGTGCTTTCGGAGTTGGTGGCCCCCCAGGGGAGGCCGTATGGGTCAAGGTGGGTGCCTCTGATATTGAACCCCTTCCTCTGCAAATCATCGAGGCGGACATCCCCTTTTACGTGTTGAATGTGGACAAGGGGCGTCAGAATGAGGACGGAGCCAATGCACTGCGCATTGGGGATGTGGCCAAGGTGGACAATGACGAGTTCGACGTGTATGAACTGAAGACCCTGGACAACAAGGACGAACCTTTGAGGATCTCGTCCGATGCCGATGGCAACTTGTGGATCTTCGTGGGCACAGACTCGGGCTTCGAGGGAAGGACCACCCTGTATTACAATACGATTCAAGTAACCCTGGTGAAAGTAAACTGAGGTAACGGTTGCCTTGTGTCGGGGCAACAGGATTGGGCAGTCGCAAGAGGTCAGGGATAGCTCGGTGCAGTACCCTAAGGTTGTCCCTGTGTGCAGGCATCCGGGTACCACCTGGATGCCTGCGATGTGAAGCGCAAGTGACGATAGGGTGTCAGGTCGTGGTGTACGTTGGGGTCTGTCCTTCACCGGCTGATGATGAGCAGCCCAGTGGGGGCGGGCCCCTTCAGGTGGATTCGACATGCATCGTGGAGCACTATGATGACGGTTTTGCAGAGTAACGGGGGTATTTCTTTCTGGCGGCAGAGGATCCCCTGAGGCCGTTGAGGGCATTCTGCAGCCCCTTGGAGGAGGGTGTTGCCGAGGGTTTCCGCCGTGCAGATCAGCACCTGGCTCATCGACGTGTGAAAAAGGGAGGCAGGCTCCGCTCAGCCTGCGCATGATCTCCCTGGACCCCTCGGCATGGATCCCGTGCGTGCTCCGACAGGTGTGGCAGAACCTCGGTGCGGTACTCCCCGGCATGCAGCACCGTTTCGGTTCCCCCGGGGTCGACAGGGATGTCCAGGGCCGGGTCGGTGTCCAGGAGTCCTGAGTGGCCGGCAGATGTCGCAGTACCATCCCCTGATCTCGAAGTCCCGGTCCATCAGCATCACTTCATACTTTGGCCCGCAGGATCCGGGCAGCGTTGAGCACTGCGAGTAGGGCAACGCCCACATCGGCAAACACTGCTCCCCATATGCTCGTCATGCCGGCTGCTCCCAGGGCCAAGAACGCCGCCTTGAATCCAAGAGCCATCACCACGTTCTGGGTGACGACCCGGCGGGTGACCCTGGCGATGGTGAGAGCCGTCGGGATTCGGTCCAGGCAATCGTCCATGATGACGATGTCAGCGGCCTCGATGGTTGCGTCGGATCCCAGCCCGCCCATGGCCACGCCAACGTCGGCCCGGGTTATGACCGGGGCATCATTGATTCCGTCTCCGGCGAAGAGCACCCTGGATCCCGGGCGTTCTTCCTGCATCCTTTCGAGAATCTTCACCTTGTCAGCGGGGAGGAGTTCGGACCAGTGCCCCGCCAACTCCAGTTCCCCTGCGGTATTGCGGGCAGCTTCAGCGGTATCACCGGTCAGCATGTAGCTGGAGATGCCCATCTTCTCAAGGGCCCTGATGGCTCCCGCGGCCGTGGGGCGTATGGCGTCGGCGATGTGCAGGGTCCCAAGGAGTTCTCGGTCCCGGGCCACGTAAACGGTGGATCCGGAGACGGGAGAGGGAGCGTGGGCGATTCCCTCCTGGTCCATGAGGCGGGTATTCCCCGCGTGAAGGACCCCTTCTTCCAGGCGTGCCTCCACGCCCCGTCCCGGCTGCTCCCGGTAATGGCTCAGGGCCTCTGGAAGCGGGATCGAGCAGGTGGTCTGCGTTTCGTCGTATTTCTTGCGAATGGCGGAAGCAATGGGGTGTGTTGAATGGGTCTCCGCCACTGCTGCCGCTGTCAGAACGTCACTCTCCGAGTATCCGGGTTCGGGCCGGATCTCGCGCACGGCGAAGATCCCGTCTGTCACCGTTCCGGTCTTGTCGAAGATGGCCACAGATACGGAGTTGAGGGCGTCAAGGAAGTTAGCGCCCTTGACCAGTATGCCGCGGCGAGCGGACAGGCCGATTCCAGCAAAATATCCCATGGGTATGGAGATTACCAGGGCGCAGGGACAGGATATGACCAGCAGGATGAGGGCCCGGTATCCCCAGACCGCAAAGGACGCGTCGGACGAGACCAGCGGCGGCACAGTCGCCAGGGCCAGGGCGGAGAAGACCACGGCCGGAGTGTAGTAGCGGGCAAACCGGGTGATGAACTGCTCGGCGGGGGCTTTACGTGTTGCCGCATCCTCGACCAGTTCCATGATCCTGGCGACGGCGGATCGCTCGTATTCACGCTGAACCCGGATTTCCAGGACCCCGTCTTCGTTTAACATGCCCGCCAGCACTTCTTCCCCGGCTGTCACCGGCCGGGGTACCGATTCTCCCGTGAGGGCCGAGGTATTGACAGAGGAGCTGCCGGCGGTGACCTCACCGTCCAGCGGAATGCGTTCGCCGGGGTTGACGACAATGATGGCGCCAGGCTGCACCGTATCCGGGGCAACCAGCTGGATCCCCTGGTCGTCGCGAACGCGAGCGTGATCGGGCCGGAGCTCCATCAATGCCTGTACGGAGCGGCGGGACCGTCCCACGGCCAGGTTCTGCAAGTATTCTCCGGCGCGGTAAAACATCATGACCGCGACGGCCTCGGGAACTTCTCCAAGGGCTATGGCTCCAAAGGTTGCTATGCTCATCAGGAAATTCTCGTCAAAGATCCTGCCTCGTCCGAGGAGGTTGCGGATCGCTTTTCGGATCACTGATTGCCCGACCAGGACGTAGGCTGTCAGCAGCAGCAGGTATTCGACAATGCCCGGCCGGAAGTGGTGAAGGAGCAGCCCGGGGATGAACAGGGCCAGCCCTACGATCAGGACCTGCGCCTGGTGGCGGAGGGCCTTACCGTCGTCGGGGGCACGGTCTGCAGCCACGAGGCGAATATCCGGTTTGACCCGGTTTATGGCATTCTGGGCGTCATCGAGCTGGTGAAGGTCCACGTCCACGGTCCGGGTGGCAAAACTCACCACGGAGTCTTCGAGCCCCGAGACTTTCTGCAGTTCTTCCTCGATCTGTGATGCGCAATGGGGGCAGTCAAGCCCCTCCAGGATGTAGCGCACGAACCCTCACCCCCTGTTTCAGCTCTGAGATGGTTCGGACTTGCCCGGTGCATTGACCCATCGTCGGCGTTCCCGTATACTGGAGATAGTACAAACGCTTGAACAAGTATCGAACTGTTCTGAGTCCAACAGTATCGTTCCCATTCCAGACCGTCAACACCAATTCCAGTCACTTATTCCAGTGATGCGTCGTAGACGAGCATTAGGAGCTGTGAGATAATGCCCACGTTCGATTCATGGTCAGCAACAGACACAAAAATCACAATTAGAGTGGGAGGGAGACGCTCATGAGCAAAAATGTAGGTCTAATAATACCGGCATTTGAGGAAGAGCCAAGGATAGATCCCGTTGTCCGATGTGCCGTGGATTCGGGGTTGTTCTCCAAGATCGCAGTGGTGGATGATGGATCGCGCGACCAGACCCTGGAGGTTGCCAGGGAGTACCCGGTGCACACGCTTCGACATGTCAGAAACCTGGGTAAAGGAGCGGCCCTGCAGACCGGTTTTGACTATCTCGAGGATCAGGACATCGTCCTTCTCCTCGATGCAGACCTGGTCGGGGTTACGCCGGGGCATCTTGAGTCGCTGATCAAGCCCCTTTGTGACGCGCCCCACCTGGGAATGACCGTCGCAAGATTCATTGAGGGCAGGTACGCCGTGGATCTTCAACAGAAGTGGTTTGCGATTCTGAACGGCCAGAGGGCTCTGAGCCAGGAGCTGATACGACGCCTGCCGAACCTGGCCTGGTCTCGCTTCGGTGTGGAAGTGCTGATGACGCGGTTTGCCCGGGACCTGGGAGTACCTGGGACACAGGTCATGTGGCCCGCTGTTACCCACTACACCAAGGAGGAGAAGTTCGGACCCCTGATGGGATTCTACGCTCGCATGAAGATGTATGCGGAGGTGCTGAAGGCTCAAGCCCTGTATCCGCTGCAAAGAGGGCGGTTCATCCTGGAGGCTGAAGACTGGGATTCCCCTATGGAACTCGATGCGATGGACTGAAGGGAGAACGGGGGGTGACCCGTTCTCCCCCTCTGATCACAGGTCGAGCAGTGCGGTGATCTTTGCCCGGTCAAATCCGACAAGCACTTCGTCACCCACGACGGTGGTCGGGGTGCTCATCGACCCAAGCTCTCTCAATTCAGCGATGAATTCGGGATTTTGCGTAATGTCGCGTTCCTCGAACTGCACGTTGTTCTGAGATAGAAACTCTACCTCGGCGCCGCAGGGCGGTCAGCCAGGCTGGGTGTATACGATCAATACGTCTGTCATCGCAAATCACCTATCCCTTTTTTCTAATCTTATCACATTGGTGCAACACCGTTCCTATGGTTCCCCCATGTTATTGCCAGACATCCGCTGTTTATCACCGTATGAAACCAAGCAAGTTGGATCTTTCTTGCACGTTGAGGACGACTCGGAAAAGGTGAGGTGATCGGCCAACATGGCGACGATGGAACATGTAGGAGAATCTCCGGATGCTTCTTGTGAGGCCGCGCGGGACAGTTATCGACGGGTGGGCACTGCCGGTGGACAGTGCACGATGGGTTCCCTGGGGCAGGCGC
>SKXF01000156.1 GCA_007128555.1 Clostridia bacterium
AAGATGAGGGTTTGAATGTCGACCTCCGGACCGCCTGGGGTTCTGACAGGGGAGCAGCAGCGGTTATAAGCGGCCAGGCCGATATCGCCCTGGCGGGACCCGAGCCTGCAATCTACGTCTATAACCAGCAAAGCGACAATCCACTGCTCATCTTCGCCCAGCTAACAGCAACGGATGGTTCCTTCCTGATGAGCCGCGAACCCATCCAGGACTTCACCTGGGATATGGTGCGTGACCGTGTCATCCTCGGTCAGCGTCCTGGAGGCATGCCCCAGATGGTCCTGGAGTACGTACTGCGCCAACACGGCCTCAAGCCCAACGTTGATGTTGACGTCATAACGAACATCGAGTTCGCCGCCATACCGGGCGCCTTCGCATCTGGAACGGGAGACTTCGTCACCCTGTTCGAACCCATTCCCTCGGACTTCGAGGCCCAGGGAGAGGGCCACGTGGTGGCTTCCATGGGAACAGAGGGAGGCCCCTTACCCTACACGGTATACATGTGCACCTCCGACTACGCAGACAGCCATCCCGAGGTTCTTCAGCGGTTTACCAACGCCCTGTACCGGGGAATGCTCTGGGTCCACGCCGAGGAGGCACAACGAGTCGCCGAATCCCTTGCACCTCATTTCCCAGACACGCCCCCAGAAACCCTTGTGTCCGTCGTCAACCGCTACAAGGAGCAAGGTTCCTGGGCTCCCAACCCTGTTGTTGACCCGTCTCACTTTGAGAGACTGCAGGACGTCATGATTGATGGGAAGGTACTGGAAGAAGACGAACGTGTTCCCTATGACGCCATCATCGTCACCGAGTTCGGCGAGCTGGCAATTGACGGCATCACAGGACCGTGAGTCAGCGCCAGGCCCGCGACCGATACGACCAGGGGGTGAGATATCTTGAACGGCAGGCAGGAAAAATCGGACCCCGCGAAGGTCGCTCTCAGAAACGTTTCCGTGAACTACGTCACCACGAAGGGCGTGACCCGAGCCCTTGAAGATGTGAATCTCGAAATCGAGGACGGGGTCTTCGCCGCCCTGGTCGGACCCTCAGGTTGTGGCAAGAGCACCCTGCTGTCCCTGATTGCGGGCCTTGTGAGCCCCACCTCCGGGTCGGTCACCCTGGACGGAAGGGAGATCACCGGGCCCTCGCGCCAGATGGGCTACATGCTGCAGGAAGACTACCTGTTTCCGTGGAGAGATATCCTGAACAACGTGACCATCGGCCTGGAAGTGCAGGGCCGATTGAACGCCCAGACCCGGGAGAGGGCCCGGAACCTCCTGGACCAGTATGGCCTGGGAGAGTTCATGCACCACCGTCCCCACCAGCTGTCCGGGGGCATGCGACAGCGAGCAGCCCTGATCCGGACCCTGGCAACAGACCCCGAGGTCCTGCTCTTGGATGAACCTCTCTCTGCACTGGATTACCAGACAAGGCTCACACTGCAGGAGGAGATAGCTGACATCCTCAGGCAGGAGAAGAAGACCGTGCTGCTCGTCACCCACAACATCCACGAGGCCGTCAGCATGTCCGACCGGGTGATGGTGATGACGAGAAGACCCGGAACCATCAAGAGCTCCTATGACATCCCCCCTGGGCATCGAGAAAGGGACTCTGCCGGGGAGCTTTCAGCCCACGTCGCCAGGATCTGGGATGATCTCGACCATTCGATGACACGGGGTGATGAAAATTGAGTGAAGAGGACGTCCGGGAGGAGACAGATCATCTTCACCGCGCGTACATGCGCAGAAGAAAACTTCAACGGACCGCTATCATCCTCACCCAGGGGGTTATACTCATCGCTGCTCTCGGGCTGTGGGAAGTGGGAGCATCCGCCGGGTGGTTCAACGACTTTCTCACCAGCCAACCCAGCAAGATGTGGGCCCTGGCCCTCCGGATGCTGCGGGATGGGAGCCTGTTGCATCACACCACTGTGACGTTCGTGGAGACCATGCTGGGTTTTGCTGCTGGCGCCATACTCGGCGTACTTGTTGCCGTACTGCTATGGTGGTCTCCCTTTGTCGCCCGGGTACTGGACCCGTACCTTGTCGTGGCGAACAGTACACCCAAGATCGCCCTGGGACCGATTTTCTACGTCTGGCTCGGAGATAGCCTCTCCGTGTACGGAATGGCCCTGTCTATTTCGGTCATTGTCACCATCATGATGGTCTACACGGGATTTCGTGATGTGGACCCCAACCGGGTCAAACTCCTCCGCACGTTCGGCGCTAACAAGGGGCAAATCCTCAGGAAGGTCGTCTTCCCAGCCAGCGTGCCCACCATCATGTCTTCCATCAAGGTCAACATCAGCCTGACCCTGATCGGAGTGATCGTGGGCGAGTTCATCTCCTCCAGTGCCGGGTTGGGCTACCTGATCATCTATGGAGGGCAGGTCTTCCGCATGGACCTGGTCATGCTCAGCGTGGTGGTGCTGATGATCAAGTCCGCCCTGCTGTATGTGCTGATCCATGCCCTGGAAGTCCGATTCCTCGCCTGGAAGGAATAAACCCTCGCCCCAGACAGCATGCCTGATAGCCCCGCAGCCGGGAGAACTTCCACTGCGGGGCTATCATCTTTGGGCTTAGAGACCATCGCATCAGCCCATACTACATCACACACTGTTGTCGAAAGGATGATGGGAACCTTGGCTGAGAAGATCCCGCACAGGGAACACGGCAGGGTCAGCATCCACGATTCTGTCCAGGAAATGTATGGGCATCTGACCGATGATGGGATGAGCAACGTCTTTGACCGGTTTGACCCCCAGGCCAAGATTCGGTGCAATTTCTGCCAGGAAGGTGTCAGCTGCCAGCTCTGCACCAACGGCCCGTGCAGAATATCCGACCGGGCGGGAGCAGAGCTCGGGGTGTGTGGCATTGATCGAAACGCCATAGCGATGCGCGCTGTCTTACTCAAAAACGTCATGGGCGCGGCCACCTATACCCAGCATGCCTACCAGGCCTTCCGCACCCTGAAATCCACAGCGGAAGGCAAGACACCGTTCCAGGTCACCGATGGGGACAAGCTCCGCTGGCTGGTGGACCTGCTTGAACTCGAAACATCACAGGATGAAAACGAGATGGCCTTCACCCTCGGAACCTTCCTGACGAATGAGCTCCACCATGACTACGATGATCCCAGCCGCATGATCGAGGTCTTCGCCCCGGAACCTCGCAGGAAGCTATGGCAGGACCTGGCCATCTACCCGGCCGGCGTCATGTACGAAATCTCTGACGCCACCGCCAGCTGCCTCACCAACGTAGACGGCGATCACGTCTCCCTGGCGAAAAAAGCCATGCGGCTGGGGATCGCCACCATATACACATCCCAGATCGGGCTTGAGATGGTGCAGGACATCCTGTTCGGCACGCCCTATCCCCACCAGGTCAATGTTGACCTTGGGATCATGGACCCGGACTATGTTAATCTCGTATTCAACGGTCATCAACCCTGGGTGGCTGTAGCCACGATGCTCCTGGCAAGGCAGCCCAAGGTGCAGCAGATGGCCAGGGACATCGGGGCGAAGGGTATCCGTATTACAGGCTCCATCGAAACAGGCCAGGAGCTTCTCCAGCGGTTCGAGGTTGACGACGTTTTTGGAGGTTTGACCGGCAACTGGCTGGCCATCGAGCCCCTGCTGGCAACGGGCACCGTCGACGTCTTCGCCATGGATGAGAACTGCTCTCCTCCCCTGCTCGCTCCATACGGTGAGAAATACCAGGTGACCATGGTCAGCGTGAGCGATCTCGTGCGGATTCCAGGGCTGAGCATTCACCTCGACTACAAGCCCCCCGAGGCCGAGAGCATAGCCCGCGAGCTCATCAGGCTCGCCGTGGACAACTACGGAAAGCGCAGGAAACGCATCACCCCCAGGGTGCCCAAAAATAGACAGACCGCCATCGCCGGCTTCTCTACCGAGGCCGTTGTCAGTGCCCTGGGAGACACCCTCGAACCCCTTTTGGACGCCATCAAGGCGGGTAAGGTCCGGGGTGTGGTCGGGCTTGTGAACTGCACCACCCTGGCCAACGGCCCCCACGATCAGGTCACCGTCAACCTGGTCAGGGAGTTAATCAAGCGGGATATCCTCGTGGTAAGCGCCGGCTGCGGCAATCACGGCCTTGAAGTCGCGGGGCTGGCCAATCTTGACGCCCTTGAGGGGGCAGGGCCGGGTCTGCAGGAAATATGCACGGCCCTCGGTACACCGCCGGTTCTCAGCTTCGGCACCTGTACCGACACGGGCCGGATCTCGATGCTGGTAACCGCCGTGGCCAATGGCCTGGGAGTGGATACCTCGGAGCTGCCGGTTGCCGTGACCGCGCCCCAGTGGCTCGAGCAGAAGGCCACGATCGATGCGATCTTCGCCCTCGCCTACGGTCTGTATACGCACCTGTCACCCGTTCCCCCGATCACCGGGGCCAGTGACCTGGTGCAACTGCTGACCGAAGACCTCGAGGGAATTACCGGGGGCAGGGTGGCGCTGGCAGACGATCCGGTTGAGGCAGCCAATGGTATTGAAAAGCACATCATGGCAAAGCGAGCCGCCCTCGGCCTCTGAGGTGCACGAACGAGTGACCCTGGTAGCAAAAAGCGCACCGTTGCCAGGGTCATCGGCTCTGCTACTCCGTCGAGCACATCCTACAGCCCGACCACCGTGCTTGCCTTAGCGACTTTCCTGTGCAGTAGATGGATCGATACCATAGATGAACGATGTCCTCTCCCATTTTGTCACGCCGCCGAAGCTTGCGTCAGACCGTTGAATCCTGGCCCAACACGCGTTTGGACCTGCATGCCCAATCGGTCACTCATCCCTTTTTCCTAAATCCCCTCGCCAGCGAAACCCCGAAACCCTCATGCCACCGCCCGTTTCGTACCTATGCAGGGAATTCGGACTTCAAACCGAAAATAGGTGTAGTGAGCGGGACCCCCGAGGAGGAGGAATACCATGCAAAAAATGATCATCACAGCGGCGGTTAACGGAGCCGTGCCCACCAAGGACAATACCCCCCACGTACCCATCACACCTGACGAAGTCGTGCAGGATACCGTCCAATGTTGGGAAGCCGGCGCAGCAGTGGTGCACATTCACGCGCGCAGCGAGGACCAGGGGCAATCCCACGACCCAGAATACTTCCGGCGATGCCTCGAAGGGATCCGGACGAGGTGTGACATCATTGTCCAGTTCTCCACCGGAGCCCGCATACCCGTTCCCCGGGAGACGCGAATCCAGTCCGTCGACCTGCGCCCCGACATGATGAGTGTGAACTGCGGTTGCTCCAACTTCCCCCAGGGCCCCTTCATCAACAGCCTGGAAGACATCGAGTACTGGCTGAAGACCGTGAGCGAGTACGATGTCAAACCAGAGCTCGAGTGCTTTGACCTCAGCCACCTATACGCGGCCATCGAGATGTGTGAGAAGGGCCTGGTGGAGGACCCGCCGCTGTTCAACCTGATTTTTGGCGCAAAGGGTGCCCTTCCCTTCACACCTGGGAACTTCGCTCACATGCACAGCTGTGTTCCCGAGGGGGTACTGATCAACGTGATCGGGGTGGGCCGTCACCAGCTGCCCGTAACCGTGATGTCCACGGTGCTGGGGAACAACGTGCGGGTGGGCCTGGAGGACAACATATTCTACTCCTACGGCATCCTGGCGACCAACCGCCAGCTGGTGGAACGAGCTGCTCGCATCGCACATGAGTGTCAGCGGGATCTTGCCACGCCGGCAGAAGCTCGCGAGATCCTCGGCATAAAGAACTCCTAGCATCGGGTGGTGAGGCGGGGGCACCCCCGCCCTCCACATCACCGGGCATGCGGGCACGCATCCGGCACACCGTGTTGCAAACACACCCGCCCATGAGCCTGCAGCATCTGGGGTATCCCGGGATGACCCCTGGCGTAAGGGAGCAGGTACCGAGACGTCTCGGTAGATTCCGGCCTTCTCCTGCCCGGTGTCATCGGCAATACTCTCCGCAGGTAAGGTGAAACACGAGAAAACCGCATGCAACCCCGTTTTCAAGGAGGAATACCGATATTGGGTGAAGAATATTCCCTCAACTACAGGAGGCGACGACAACTCGCCTGCGAAGGGGGACCTACGTGTGCCCGTCTCCAGGGCCAGCAAATCATCTCAGACCAGCAATTTACTGCATAGAAATATGCACCGTCACTATCCCGTGATCACCCATGGGAAGGGTATCTACCTCTACGACGAAGACGGAAGATCCTACATTGACGGCTGTTCTGGAGCCATGGTGGCAAACATCGGCCACGGTGTCGAAGAGGTTGCGGAGGCCATGTATGAACAGGCCAAGACCCTTTCCTTCACCCACAGCTCCCGCTTCACCTCCCGCCCGACGATTGAACTGGCGGAACGGGTCCGTACGCTGACACCTGGGGACCTCAACCACGCCTTCTTCGTATCCGGAGGATCGGAGGCGACGGAATCGGCGATCAAGCTGGCGAGGACATTCTTCCTTGAAACCGAGGGAATGGACACCGCCCGGTGGAAGGTTATCTCCAGGCTGCACAGCTATCACGGCGGAACCCTGGGAGCGGTGGCCGTCACCGGGCACATACCGCGACGTCGCAAATACGAGCCCATGCTCGTGCCGTTTCCCCTCATCGCTCCGACCTACTGCTACCGCTGCACCCTGGGGCTCACGCACCCGGAATGCGACCTTGCATGCGCGGGAGAGCTCGAGAAGGCCATCGTGGAAAATGATCCAAAAACAATCGCGGCCTTCATCGCCGAACCCATCGTCGGCGCCGCCGCAGGAGCTGTTCCTCCTCCCGATGGCTATTTCGAGAGGATACGCCAGATCTGTGACCAGTACGGTGTGCTGTTTATCGCCGACGAGGTGATGACGGGATTCGGCCGCACGGGCGAGATCTTCGCCATGAACCATTGGGAT
>SKXF01000433.1 GCA_007128555.1 Clostridia bacterium
AAAAAAGACTGCTGCTACAGCAGATGTGTGTCTGACTGGAGGGTGATAGATATGACGGAGTCTTCGCAGGATTTCCTCCCAACTCTCTTGGAGTTTTTTAAAAACCCGTTTGTTGTGGGCCTGCTGATCTTCATGGTAGTTTTCAAGGTCGTTCGTCGAATTTTCCGGTAGACACTGTTGTTGAGGTACTGGGGATAAGTTGCAACATTGCTGTGCATACCGACCCGGATGATTCCGGAAAGCAATGATCGGTTGATTTATGGTGCAACAAGCTGCACGGCGTGTTAATGACTACGCGGCAAACTAGTGACTGGATCGCTTTCTTCAGGAAACCCCAAGAATAGCGACCTGCAATGTGTAGGACACCCCTGTGTGGCTCCCCCTATAGAAGCGTTGGTAGCAGACACGATGTCGGTATCAAGCCCGGCAACAACGGTTGTCTGGGATCCCGACCGGGGCTCGCCCGTGGCCCTGTCAAACATGCGCAAGACCGTGCACATATTCCCTGGTCGAAGCAGGGCCTGTCGTTCACGGAGAGGGCGACCGACCGAACAGGACATGACGATGCGCCGGGTCGCCTCCCGGGGGTTGGTCGAAACCATCCATGCGGGCGCAGCTGCAGACAAGGGACAAGACAAAGAGGTGGTATCATTGGGTGAGCCGAAAAACGTGATTGAAGTTGACAGCCTTGTGAAGCGATATGATGCCCTGACTGCCGTCGATGGCGTCTCCTTTGATGTCCTCGCCGGCGAGGTGTTCGGAATGGTTGGGCCTAACGGTGCGGGTAAGACCACGACCGTCGAGTGCATCGAAGGTCTTCGTCAGCCGGATCAGGGCACGGTTCGAGTTCTTGGCATGCGGCCCGGCGTCGATCACTACAGCCTGGCAGAGCGGATTGGCATCCAGTTCCAGGCAGACGCCCTACCGCTCAGGATCAGGGTTGGGGAAGCGCTGGACCTATTCTCCAGCTTCTACAGCAGCTCCCTCGATTGGCGCGAACTACTTGACCGGATGGGGCTGAGTGCCAAGGAACGTTCACCGTTTGCGACGCTGTCAGGCGGTCAGAAGCAGAGACTATTCATAGCCCTGGCCCTGGTGAACAATCCAGACCTGGTGTTCTTGGATGAACCGACAACGGGCCTGGATCCGCAGTCGCGCCGGGCTATGTGGGACATGGTCCGGGACATTCGCGCTCGGGACAAGACCGTGTTCCTGACCACCCACTCCATGGAGGAGGCCGAGCGCCTCTGTGACCGCGTCGCCATCATGGATCACGGCAAGATCGTGGCCCTGGACTCACCGGATAACTTGATTGCAGCGCTTGAGGCAGAGATTCGGGTAGTTTTCCGTGTCGAGGGGCAAATGGACAGCGAGATCCTGAGTGGCATTTCCGGCGTCACCTGCGTCGAGCAACGTACCGGCCGTGTGGTGGTCCACGGGATAGGGAGTAGGCTTCTGAGCCGGGTGGTCTTGGCCCTGGAGAGTAGCGAGGTCTCATTTGGCGAACTGCGGACTGAGGAACCCGGCCTTGAAGATGTCTTTCTGGCGCTGACCGGTAGGAAGATGAGGAACTAGATGCTCCAGACACGTGCGTTGAGAAAACTCATGGCTACCGAGGTCAAACTTTACCTGCGGGATCCCATCGGGCTGTTCTTCTCGCTGTTTATGCCGGTCACCCTTCTCATCATGATGGGCTTCATTTTCGGCAATGAACCGGTTCCCGAACTCGGGGGACAAGGGCCCCTGGACGCTGGCCTGCCGGGCTATGCCGCCCTGATCATCGGGATCGTCGGCATCGTGGGAGTGCCCATAGAAACGGCAACGAGGCGAGAGGCGGGTGTTCTCCGTCGCTTCCGGGCCACGCCCCTCAGACCGCTAACATACATCGCCGGCGATGTTCTGGCCAACTTCACCGTAATGGTCCTGGGTGTCACCGCGGTCTTCCTCCTGGGCAGGTTCGGTTACGGAGTGCCGTTTCACGGAAGCCTCCCGACTCTCGCCCTGGGAGTGTTCCTGAGCGCAGCTGCTTTTCTCAGTGTCGCCTACCTTCTGGCGAGCGTTGTGCCCACTCCGAAGGCCGCCATGGTGGTCGGCAATGTTCTGGTTTATCCCATGGTTGTCCTCTCGGGAGCTGTGGTTCCGAGGCATGTCATGCCCGAGACGATTCAGAACGCGGCTCGGTTCTTGCCCCTCACCCACGTGGTGACTCTTTTCGGGGGATTGTGGTCTGGGCATGGCCTGGGAGAGCATCTCCTCGAAATCTTTGTACTGGGGGGCGTCGTCATCATGTGTGTGACCCTGGCTACCCGGACCTTCCGCTGGGAGTAGATGGGATCCAGGGTCAGCGACAGGTCACTGCCGACCTGCCTTTCCGAGGTCAGTCACCAGCTCAGGGCGCGGTCGACTCTGCTTGAGCCAGGGATTCCCTTGCCGGATTGACCGACGTGTCCAGGGACATTGAACGCATCGTGCGCAAAACCTTCTCCCCTGAGGCCAACCAGTACTTGTTCCAGCCAGCCATGCTCACAAGAGGGGCCCAGATGTTGGTGTTTCTTGATCAGCTGAAGGTCTACTGTGATGGAAGCCAGATTGCGGTTTATCAACGCTGTGATGATCGAGGGCTTCGAAGATTTCAGGACGAGCACACAGCAGTGGCCCGGTACAACAACGAAAGCTGCCTGGCAGATGTATGCCACCCGTGAAACGGGTTCCAGAAGCCTCCCTCCGGAACCCGCCAACGTCTCCTATTGGATCACCAACAGGCTCAGCGATCCAACATGTCCTCCAGCAGTCCCGCCATGATCTTGACCGCTCTGCGAAGCTGATCCAGGGGTTCCTGGCTGTATGATAACCGCAGGCCGTTGCCCCCCACACCGTCCGGGTAGAAAATGGAGGTCGAAAGCAACGCGACGCCCCTCCGGGCCGCCTCCTCGACAAATGCGTCCGGATCAACCTCCCCGGGAATCTCCATCCAGATGAACAGGCCTCCTTCGGGACGGTTCCAGGTGACCCCGGCTGGCATATGTTCTTCCAGGGCCTCCAGCATCACGTCCCGCCTCTCCCGGTACACAGACCGTATTGAGGCCACTCTCTGATCGAAATCCACCATGCGGCAATACTTCGCCGCCAGGCTCTCACTTGCCCCGTTACTGTAACCAGGTCGCATGGCCATCAATTGGGCTGTGAGCTCCTCGGCCGCCAGCACCCAGCCCAGCCGGAGTCCCGGAGCAATCACCTTGGCATAGGTACCCAGATGCAGGACCCGTCCCCCCTCGTCCAGGGCCCACAGTGTCGGAACATCCTCCCCTTCCAGGCGCAGTTCCCCGTAGGCTTCATCCTCTACGATCAGGAAATCGAACCGCTCTGCCAGCTCCAGGAGGTGGCGTCGTCGATCCAGGGACATCGTCGTGCCGGTCGGATTCTGGAAATTCGCAATGACATACAGAAACTTAGGCATCAGCTCTCCACCCTCGAGGCGCTTCCTGAGCGTCTCCTCGAGAACGTCGGTTCTCAGGCCATCTCCGTCGACCTCACACCCCTCGATCTGGACACCGAACTTCCGAAAGACGGACAGAGCCCCCATGAACGTCGGTGCCTCCGTCATGATCAGGTCGGAAGGGTCCAGGAAAATCCTAGCTATCAGGTCCATACCCTCGGTCGCCCCGTTGGTGACCAGGAGCTGTTCCCTGGAGGCAACCATACCCCTGCCTGCTGCACGCTCAAGCAGGAAAGCCGCCAGGTCTTCAGCGACCTCTCCAGCACCATACTGAAGAACCCGATCAGGCTCCTCTTTCAATGCCAGGGCCAGGGCCTCAACAACCTCATCATTTGGAAAGGTATCGGGCGTGGGATCGCCGAAGCTGAGGTGAATCTGCTCCGTTTCCCTCATGGCTTTTTTCTCCTTTGCCGACAGAACCTTGATGCCGATACCAACCTGGGAAGCGTAGAACCTTCCATAATCGCTCCTGCTCACGTCTGTTGACCTCCTTTTGTCCTGCTCACGCCTTCGCTTCACCCATGATCCCGATTCAGACCACAGTTCGGGGTATTGAGCACTGCTCCGGTCAATCCAATCGAAACCCGCCTCTGTGGATTGTGCAGGCATGTCTGGATTCATGCAGGCAACACCAAGCACACCTCTACGATATAACAACGACGGCGTAATCCGCCATCTCTGTCCAGCAGGTTCCAATGGTCCCAATAGGCGATGATCGTTACATGTAGATGGAGGTCAGATTCAGGCAGGGCATACCCAGATGCACTACTACCGCCTGTTGGACACTTGTGGCCTTAGATCTCATAGGGTGACATCATCTGAGCAGATCACAGGAATAGCTGGGGTGGGGGCAATGCTACGGCAAGCGGAGAAGGTCTGCTGGGCACCTGTGTGATGCAGGTGCCCAGCACAGGTGATCAGTTGGCGATAAGTCTGTTAAGCAGGGCATGTCCAGCTGCGGCCACTTCGCTGTCAAGAGGTCCTATCCGCATAGAGTTGCCCCGCTTTCGGCGAATGATCACCATGTCCCCTGCGTCACCAGAAACCGTTTCCACCTCAGTGATGTCCGCAATGCTAACTTCCATGGTACTTGCACCGAGGCGCTTCTTCTCGACAAATCGCACGGTATCCTCTTCAATAATGGCGACATTCTCCGAATCGACAAGCTTCATCTCGTACGGAGGATTGATGTGTTCATGGGTATTCTCGACCATTTCAAAACACCCCCAAACTAGTGTTCCCGAGTGCCCGCACAGTAAACAACGGACTTTGTCCATCTGCACGTGCGGTGCTCTAACGGAACGAGGCCAGCTAACGAATGTCCTCGGAGGCAGTCCGTAAGGACGCCTCAGCGTTCGTTGAGCTGACCTCTCGTGCAGATTAGCGTAACGTGACAGGTAGCTGGTCGTCAAGGAAAATATGGGGACCTTGGAAAAGGGGGTTGAAAGCACTTCGGCAATCTCCTTGGTCTTCCAGGAATGAGAAAGCGGTATCGGAAAAGAAGCCTGCATCAAGGCGCACACCCCTCACGACCCACGTCTCAGGCAAGGCTCGCTCAGTATCAATCAAGAACTCCTGGAAGCCGTCTGTGCCCTACACTTTCAGAGAACAAAGGCCCAGATGGACGATATCACCCGAACCTCCCAGGAACGATACTCGGCTGCTGTACGACAAAGCAAGGACCGTATCGTCGATGTCGATCCATACGTTCCGAGGCTGTTCTGTGAGTTTGCTTCGTCGAGGCGACGGTTGAAGGCGCGACCCCGGTAACGGGCAAGCCACTCACCGTCAAGCCCCACCCAAGTAGGCTCTGAAGCGATCTGACATTGCTACCTGCCGAATCAGGGTTTAAGCCAGTCCCAGCACGGCAGACGACCTCGTGAGTGTGCTGGGACTCGGGGAGGCAAGGTAGGTCTCGCCCCAGAACTTGCGGGCGATGGCCTGGGCTTGTGTATACTCTCCAGTCCTGTCGCCTACGGGAAAACTCTTGGCTCCTGTTTGATCCTGACTGATTCGAGAATATCCGCCTTCTTTCCGTGAATGATAAGTTGCCATTCGTGGTAATATATCACTTTTCCATCAACAATCAGGTTCCCTGTGACGGGCTCTTCAACCTTGTGCCCATTCTCCCTTAGCAGCAAGATTGCAGCCTCGTGGAGTGCCTCTTCCCGTATCTCATGGGTGCTCCGTATGGAAGTTGGCATCACTCATTCCCCCTCTCATATCTGGGTGTCTAATTTCCCGGAAGATCTCGGCCAGTCCCGACCAATCGGCAAGCCAGTTCCTTAGGGCACGTAGAGCGCCTTGACAGGTTGTATGTGCGGAGGCATCGAAGCCAAAGAGCCTCTCTTGCCAGCACCGCAGTAATGTATACACAGGAAATCTCGTGGTCCTCGGTAGGTTCGCGAAGCCCAGGTAGCGGGGTCGGTCTTCGGGTTGGCCGCTTCTGCTAGGGGTTGCTGATAAACTCTTGAAGGTCCTTCTCTTTCACTCTCCACCGGCGGCCGATCTTAATCCCCTTCAGTTTTCCGTTTCGCAAGTATTCCCTCACGGTGTCCTGATGCATTTTGAGACGCTTGCAGACTTCGCCTACTGTCAGCAGCTCCTCCACGCTTTCACCCCACCTGTACTTTGCAGATATCTGCATAGTACCATTAATATTACACGGTAATTCAAGGTGTGTCAAGGTTTTTCTGGGCGAGTCAAGGAATCCCAAACGGCCCAGACAGAGGGGAGGGCAACGCTATCGTGCTCTGTGCGATCTAATGATTGATCGCTATGTCACATCATGATATAGTCGAGGCATGACAGTGTAGCAGCATAACATATGCGAGCCGGGAGGCAGGTTCTTGAACACTGAGAAGATACTGAAGACCTATATGCCGATGACCGAGACCGCTTTCTACATCCTGCTATCGCTGCCTGAGCCTCGCCACGGCTACGGAATCATCAAACACGTGGAAGATCTCACGAATGGGCGAATCCGGCTGGGATCGGGAACCGTCTATGGAACGCTGACGAAGATGCATCGCGATGGAGTCATAACCGTGTACGCAGACGAAAAGAGAAAGACAATCTATGAAATTACCCCCGTCGGGAAGACTCTGATATCGGCTGAGATCAGCAGGCTCAGGGAACTCTGTCACAACGCCGCAAAATACGAGGTGATGTTTTGTGATCAGCAAGTTCAGACCCATATGGAGTCTTGATATCGAAAGGACAGAGAGCTGGCTCTCGGACATGGCAGCCAGAGGATACCATTTCGCGAAGATCAAGCTGGGCACAGCCACCTTCGTGTTTGAGCTCGGCGAGCCCAGGGAGACAATCTACCGGATAGCCCACGACCAGGTCCAGGCCACATCACTGTCCGAGGCACTGATCCGTGATGGCTGGCGCAAGGT
>SKXF01000012.1 GCA_007128555.1 Clostridia bacterium
AGGAGGGGCAGGTCCCCCTGGGCCCCCGCCAGGAGGACGACACCCCGGGCCTGTCCGACGGACATGGCCGTCCTCACGTTCTTATTAAAGAAGAGTTTTTCCACGGCCACAGCGTCGGGGCGGTGCTGCCTGATCAGCGAGGATATCTCGCGGTATATGTGGACCAGGCGTTCGGCGACGGCCTCGGAGGAGGCTGTGCGAACCACCCCATGCCCCTCTGCGCGCAGCTGGTATGCCTGCTGCGAGACAAGGCCGTAACCTGTGGTGGCGATGCCGGGATCCAATCCCAGGATAAGCAAAGAATACCTCCCGTCGGCGGGAAGAGCCTGGCTGACGGAAGAGACACTAGTTCGCGTACGTCTCCAGGTCCTCCTCGCTTATGTCAAAATTGCCGAATACCTCCTGGATATCATCATGATCCTCGAGGGCATCCAGGAACCTGATCAGCTTCTCGGCCTCCCGGCCCTCGACACGGATGTAGTTATCGGTAAGATAAGTGAAGCCCGTGCTGTTCACGGTATAGCCGGTCTCGGCCAGGGCCTCCCGGACGCGGAAAACATCAGGTGATGGGGTGATGATCTCAAATCCTCCGTTGAGATTGTTGAGATCCTCGGCCCCAGCCTCCGCTGCGGCCAAAAAGAGATCGTCTTCGTCCAGGTCCTCGCCCTGGATCAGGATCCGCCCCTTGCGGGTGAACATCCACGCCACGCATCCCGACTCACCCAGGTTTCCTCCATGCTTGGAAAACAGGTGTCGCAGTTCACTGGCGGTGCGGTTGCGGTTGTCGGAGACAATCTCCAGCAGCAGTGCCACTCCCCCCGGAGCATAGCCCTCGTACTGGAACTCCTCCAGGCGGACACCCTCCATCTCCCCGGTCCCTCGCTTGATGGCTCGCTCGATGTTGTCGTTGGGCACACCCAGGGAGCGGGCCTCGTCGATGACGGTACTCAGCTCCGTGTTGGTCTCCGGGTCTCCCCCACCGCTCCGTGCGGCCACGGCAATCTTTCTCGCCATCTTTGAGTAGATCTTGCCCTTCTTGGCATCCTGGCGGGCCTTCCGGTGTTTCCTGTTCGCCCACTGTGAATGTCCTGCCACGATATCACCTCCTGTTTCTGAACAGTCCCTCAGAGCCTGGCAGCATCCGTCTACACGGCATCATCGGCAAGACCAAAGGGGGGCGTGGGGGGCGTACTGCGCTTGTGGGCGGTGCGCCGGTGCATCCTCTGGATTCTCTTGGCCACCCCGGGCTCAGCCGTCCCCTCCAGCAAGTACCGGTCAATGTCCTCGTAACGAAGGCCAAGTTCCTCCTCGTCCGTCTGTCCCGGCCACAACCCCGCCGAGGGAGGCCGGGCGATGATCTTATCGGGCACCCCCAGGTACTCGGCCACTCGAACCACCTGGGCCTTCACCAGCTGTGCCAGGGGGAACAGGTCTGCACCACCGTCTCCATGCTTGGTGAAATAGCCAAGATGGATCTCATCCCGGTTGCCCGTGCCCACGACGAGGCTGTTCCTCAGGTTGGCCATGTAATACAGAACGGTCATGCGAAGCCTTGGTTTCACATTGGCCAGGGCCATCTCCCCGGTCGTTTCATCCTGCGGAAGCAACGCGACCAGGCCCGCAAAGGGTCCATCCAGGGGTATTTCGATCCGTCCCACGCCCAGGGCGTCGGCCGTCAGTTCTGCATCCGCCACATCCTCGGCCGGGGACTGGCAGGGCAGGATGACCCCCAGGACCTGTCCCGGAGTCGCCCGGGCACAAAGAGCAGCCGCCACGGCCGAATCGAGACCGCCACTGAGACCCAGCACGGTTCCCTCACAGCTTGCAGCCTGCACATGCTCCCGGATCCACTGCACCGTTCGTTCGGTCCAGCTTTCAACAAGCTTCTCCTGGTCACAGGTGAAGCGCTCCGGATCACTCACAGAACCACCTCCGATGGTGACTGACAACTATGAACAGTTTATCGCATTTGCGCCGGAGGCGAAACGGTCCGTCACCGATGGGGAAAGGGAAGTGTCCCGGTGGACAGGTACATCTCTGGTACGGGGCCGACGATCAGTGCCTCGGCAATGGGCAATCGGACCGACACGTTGATCTCCTCTTCGATCAGGGGAACTGCGATCATCAGACTGCATCCCACCGACAGGAATATGGTATGCGTCGCGTGGTTGATCCCGACACCCACGAAGTCCTCCTCCACCGAGACCTGGGCGGACCCAACGGGAAGGACCTGTATGGGCAGCTTGGGGCCCATGTCAGCCATAATGGCGATCCCACTCAGCTGTCCCAGGGGGATGCCCACCACCTCATCGTCCATACCGTTGATCCTCTCCTGGACCTGGTGACCCACCTGGGCGACCATCCGGGAGATCCGCATGGTATTGGGCATCATGTACGAAACGTACCCGTCGGCCGTGGTCTCCACGTGGATCAGGTCGGAGTAGTGAAAGGTCTCCGCTGCCTCGTCCAGCACCACCTCCGTGAGCATCGTGACGCCCATTCCCTCGACCCGATTGCGGGCTATCGCTATGAGGACAGGCCTCAGGGACCGGTCAGCCACGTAGGCTGACAGGCATAGCACCAGGATCACGAGCCCCAGGGCTACGAGAATCATCCTCTTTCTTCTCCGCCTACGTCGCCCCATGGGAAACTGAGTGCCCCCTTCCTCCCAGTCGAGCTATTCTATGCGAGGGGGCACCCCTTGCGTGTTAGTCTCGTCTAAGACGGGCAAACCTCCGTTTGCCGACTCTCAAAACTGCGTGGTCCTTGAACTTCACGTGGGCGGCAGGATCGGTGATCCTGTCGCCGTCAATGGAGACCGCCCCCTGCTGAATGAGACGCCTGGCCTCGCTGTTGCTGGAAGAGAAACCAGCAGAGCGGAGCAGCCCGATCAACCACACGGACCCATCCTCGAACAACTCCTCGACGCGAACCTCCTCCATCGCCTCGGGCATCTGCCCCCGGGCGAAGACCCGGTTGAAGGCCTCCTCGGCCTCCATCGACGCCTGCTCGCCCCAGTACATGCCCACGAGGGTCCTGGCCAGTTGGGCCTTCGCATCCCGCGGGTTCGCCTCGCCCCGGTCAAGGGCGGCCTCCATGTCCTCCACCTCGGCCGCCGGAACCGACGTCAGATGTCGAAAATACCGGATGATCAGCTCGTCGGGGATGGACATCGTTTTCCCATACATGTCCTCGGGCTCGTCCGTAATCGCTATATAGTTGCCCAGGCTCTTGCTCATCTTCTGGTGTCCATCGGTGCCCTCGATCAGGGGCATCAGTATGGCCACCTCGGGCTCCAGGTCATAGGCCCTCTGGATCTGCCGCGCCATCATCAGGTTGAACTTCTGGTCCGTACCCCCGAGTTCCACGTCGCTTTCAAGGGCAACGGAATCATACCCCTGCATGAGGGGATAGAAGAACTCGTGCACGTGTACGCCCTGCCCCCCTGCCAGGCGCTCGGCGAAATCATTGCGCTCCAACATGCGGGCGACGGTCACAGCGGACGCCAGCTGTACGACTTCGGCGAAATTCATCGCCCCCAACCATCTCGAGTTGAACTCGATCGTGGTCCTCTCCCGATCCAGGATCCGAAACACCTGCTCCGCATAAGTCTGGGCATTTTCCCGAACCTGGTCCTCCGTCAGCTGGGGACGCGTCTGCGAGGCCCCCGAGGGATCGCCGACGCGGCCTGTGAAGTCACCAATGAGGCATACCACCTCGTGTCCGAGATCCTGGAACTGGCGCATCTTGCGCAGCACCACCGTGTGACCAAGGTGGATATCAGGCGCCGAGGGATCAAGGCCCAGCTTGACCTTCAGGGGTCTGTCCTCTTCCTGGGACCGGACGAGCTTGCTCTCCAGTTCCTCCGCATCAATCACCTCTACCGTGTTTTCAACCAGGACCTCCATCTGCTGCTTCACGGTCATTCCTGCATGCAGTTTCACACCATCGCTCCCTTCTGCACAAAAAAACCGCCCCCTCAGGGACGGATTATCCTTCCGCGGTACCACCCCGATTGTCCCCGCCCGAGCGAAGACCTCTCACAGTTTCATCCAAACACTGCCCCGGTAACGGGGGGACCGTCCACGCCTACGGGCCCAGGGGCCTTCAGGTGGAGGCTCCGGAGTGTACGTCGCCGGTGGGCGGGACCGTTCGCAGCTACCACGGCCTCTCTGGACCACCGAACCGGCGAACCTCTCCATCACAGCCGATTATTGCCCAGAATTATACCATCAGAGCCCAATGACAACAACAAGCCCCGTCACCCGCAGTGCCGGCCGCCGCTCACCCGCCGGGTAGCCCCCGAAGATGACCGGTGTCGTTGAGCAGATCCACCTGCCACCCCCGCTGGGTCTCACGGAGTACGCTGAGGGAGCCATTATCCACGGTGAGGCGCCACTTCTCCGCCAGCGGAACCGAAAGGACCCCGGCCAATACCGACTTGATGGTCCCTCCGTGGCTCACCACGGCTGTGACCTCCCCGGCGCGCTCCCTTGCGAGGTCGAAAAAGGCACCCAGCGCCCGATCCTGCAGCTGCCGGTCTGACTCGCCGCCTGGTCGAACCGCTTCGGCAGGGCACACCCTGCGCTGACGGGTGAAACCGGGAAAGCGTTCGGCGACTTCACCCCAGGTGAGCCCGGCGAGTTCTCCCATGTCAATCTCAACCCACCGCTGGTCCTCCAATGAAGGAAGATCGAGATCCTCGGCCAGGGGCCTCGCCGTCTGCACGGCTCGGAGCAGGGGGCTGCAGCGGATCTCTGACGGATTCCAGTCGGCCACCGGCGAAGGAAGTCTCAACGCCTGTCGTTGTCCAAGATCATCCAGGGGAATGTCGGTGTGCCCCATGAACCGGTTTGCCCGGTTCCATGCGGTTCGGCAGTGCCTGATGAATAGTATCGTGGTCCTATCACGCTTCACGGGCAGATTCCATTCCTCTCGCAGATCACGGGTCCGGAGGGGACTGAAAAACCTTGCCCGAGGGCAATTCCAGCAGGGTCAGGCACCCTCCGTAGGCCACGCCTGTATCGATCCCTATCTTATCCTGACCCCAGTAGACCTCGGTATCCCCACTCATCAGGGTCGTGGGCGAATGACCAAAGACCACCGTCTTGCCCCGGTATCCCTGGATAAATTCGTCGCGGATCCAAACGAGTTCGTAGTCATCCTGCTGCTCAAGGGGGGTGCCGGGCCGCAATCCTGCATGCACGAAGATATAGCTGTCCGTCTCAAAATACGTCGGTAAACCCACCAGGAACTCAGCGTCCGTCGCGAGGGCGTCCGGGTCGTCCCTGTATGCCTCCAGTGTCCGGCCACCGCCGTTGTCAAGATACTGCTCCTGGGACAGATTGCCCTTCAGATACTGCCAGAGCATACTCTCATGATTGCCGCGCAGGGCCACCACCCCGGGGCATCGCAGAAGCACCCTCAGCTCGTTAACCACCTGCCTGGGACTGGGACCACGGTCAATATAGTCACCCAATAGGACCAGGGTGTCACAGGCAGGTCGCCACTGGGCAGCAAAGAGAACCCTTCGAAGGGCCTCGAGATGGCCGTGGATGTCGGAACAACAGAGAATCCGCGTATTCGACTCAATCACGCGCTTCGGTCCCCCTCACCTCTGAGCCCCCCCTCAAGCCGGCAGGGACTTCAGAATATCCAGAGGTTGATGCCACACAAAGTCACATTTCAGTAAGTCCAGCTCGGGATGCCTGGCTCCCCAGCTGGCCAGCCCGGTCACGACGCCCGCACTGTTGCCTGCACCGATGTCGGCCGGAGAGTCCCCCACCATGACGGCCTCGGCCGGTTCACAATCCAGCATATTCAACGCTGCAATCACAGGTTCTCGGTGAGGCTTGAGATTCTGGACATCATCGGATGCAATCACAGCTTCGAACAGGCCTTCAATGCCGTGTTCGCGAAGATGCATCGTGGCATCCTTTTTGTTCTTGGTGGTCACAACGGCCATCATGTGCCCCCGGTGGGCCAAAGATGAAAGGAGATGTTTCACACCATCAAAGAGCTCCGCCCTCCGCCCAAAGGGATAGTGCTGACGGTAGTAATCCACGACCTCGGTGACATTGGAAACGCCGAGCCGATCCAGCATCTCCCGGAGGGGCAGCCCCCAGTGTTCAAGAACTTGATCCTCCCGGATCTGCATTCCGGCAACGTCTCGGGCGGAAATTCGGAATGCCCGGATGATCAGGTCGGCCGAATCAACGAGTGTCCCATCGAGGTCAAAGAGAAAATTTGTGACAGCCACAGGCAAATGTTTCACATCGTTCCCCTCTCCCAGACAAGTCTATCACATTACAAAGACAGGCTCCATCAATCCATGGGCCCGCATCCACCACCGATCTATTCAGCCATCTCTCGTCTTGTCTTCGCCTTGAAGATGCAGGACAGCTCGCTTCCGTGGGCCGGATTCTGCGTGATGACATGCAGGGAGATCCACCGACCAACGATGGACCTCCCGCAACATTCACTGCCTGGTCAGATGTTCGTGCGGCCTGGGGAGTACGTTCCTCCCGATTGCGGGCTGGCGGGGCTCCAGCTCTGCTGGAAGCCCGAGCCCGGGTACTGCTGGCCGAACTGGCCGCCCCCGTACTGGGAAGTCGTACCCATCGGGCTACCGGAACCGGGATACTGCTGACCGTAGTTTCTGCCCGACTGGCCGGCCTGGCCCGTCGGCTGACTCATCATGGTGGACTGAATTGTTCCCGAAGTGCCATAGGTCCCGCCGCCATACTGCTGGCCTGTCGTGCCGTAACTGCTGGCGCTGTACTGGCCGGGGCTGTACTGGCCGCCGGAACCGGGATACTGCTGACCGTAGTTTCTGCCCGACTGGCCGGCCTGGCCCGTCGGCTGACTCATCATGGTGGACTGGG
>SKXF01000085.1 GCA_007128555.1 Clostridia bacterium
ATGCTCTGGTAGCTAACGTTTGCCATAGGCGAGTCCAAGGATCATCCCCACTGCGGTCAGAAGCCCCACAGACCCAAAATGCCCCAGGGCCTGGCTGCCGGCACTACGCAAAAACAGGGAGAAAAGCGCAGTTCCCCCCAGGGCGGTCCAGACTGCTAACAGCGAGATCCCGTAGGCCGCCAGGGGGATGAGGACGACCAGCACCAGGAGGGCAATCCTGGGAAACGGAGCCATTTCAGCCGTGACATTGACCGCCAACAATCCGGTGACGACGGCCCAGATGCTCGGCACTGCGGATGCAACTGGGATAGGAACAAAGGATCTGAACGCCTGTGAGGAAGCCACCAGTAAGTATGCCATGACCGAAATCAGGGCCATGACGGAGAAGATCCTGATCCAGGTAGGTTCGAGGGCCCGAGGCGGCTCTTCCTCTGCGCACTCCACGGGGGACAATGGCCCCAATTCGATCCCTTCCTTCATTAACCGTACTCAGCGCTCCACCCGGAGCCTGCAGTGAAGCGTGATCGGCAGGTTGGACGTCGCATGCACCGTCGCATGCCATCCGTCCTGGCTGTCAGCGCAGACATCCGCATGATTCGGACCGCCAACAGCGCCCCCTGCAGGAAAGCACATGGCTGACAGACCAACGAGTGTTTACCCAGGTATCGCCTCGCCCCATCGTGCCCGAAGGGTGCGATCTTCCCGCTCAGAGCTGCCCAAGCCTGGGCTACCCGTTTTCGCCTGTGCATCCAAGTCTACTCAACGTTGCCGAAAGATGTAAAGGGGAGGTAAGACTCGTGAGCATCCTCAGAACGGCCCGATAACATGGACACGCCTCGAATCCAGCTCGTCGGGGTATGCGCTGCCTGGGGATGCCCTCTCGAAACCAGGTGGATACACCCATGTCCGAGAGACGGCTGAAACCGATCAACCCGGGGGGGTACCCCTCACCCATGAACCGAGGAGTTTCTCCAGCACGGCCACCGACCGGGAAAGCTCCTCCAGTGAAATCCGTTCGTCCTGCGTGTGACTCAACGTCGGATCACCCGGGCCATACGCAGCGATCGGTCCTTTCCACACCGGACCCACCACGTTCATATCCGAGGTTCCCGTCTTCATGCTGAAGCGAGGCCTTGCACCGCTGGCGCGCATCGCACGCAACAGGTCCCTCACCAGGGGCGTATTGCGCTCAGCTGTAAAGGGTTCCTCTGCACCATCAAACTGCAGTCGGTGGGGCAGGGTCAGATCCCGGAGTCTCCGCTTCACCTCGTCAACCCCCAGCCCGGGAGGAATGCGAACGCTGAAACGGATCCTCGCACGTCCCTCAGCTCCATCGTCCCAGGAGGAGACGGCAAGAAGCCGCGGGGAGAGCGAGTGAAAAGGAGAAGCCCCCTTTCCCTCCTCGGGCCTGTTGTATTGGTCGGCATCCCTGGCAACCCGCGACCACACGCGCAGGGCCTCCTCCGCGGCCGTTGCCACCTCTGCAGCGGTGTGCGCCCGGGGCGCCCTCACCTGGTAGACACCGCGAAGGGATCCCCGGTACCCCAGCGTCACCCGGTCCCAGCGGCTGGGCTCCCCTATGATGGTGGCCGAGGGCACCCCAGGTCCCTTCAATAGGTGGCGAGCTCCCCGAGAATCACTTTCCTCGCCGACAGCCCCCACCAGGAGGATGCGCACCCCCTCGGGCTCCTCGTTGTCCCGGGCCACCCTGGCCAGGGCAGACGCGAAGGCGACCAGTGGCCCCTTGGCGTCAACCGCACCGCGCCCGGTAACGGTTCCGTCCCTGGCGGTCACCGGCAACCTGCCAGCCACGGTATCGATGTGCCCCAGCAGACACAGCGTCCGTTCACCGCGCCCCCAGGAGGCACAGGCATTGCCGGCCAGGTCCAGGGATGCCTTCAGACCCTGCTCCTGCAGCCAGCTGACCAGGTAGGCGGTCGCCTCCTCCTCGTATCCCGAGGGTGAGTATCGCCGGAGCAGGTTGACCAGTAAGTCCCTGTCCATCTCCGTGGTCGGCGTCACGTTCCCAGGACCTCTTCCAGGGTGAAACAGACCCTCTCCAGGTCAGACCGTTCGATGACCAGCGGGGGCAGAAACCGTATCGCCGTTGCTCCTGCGGGCAGGGCCAGGATCCCCCGCCGCTGCAGCTCCCGCAGGTACGGTGTGGCCCGGGTGCGCAGGTCCACCGCCACCATGAGCCCCAGGCCCCTCACCTCTCGCACCACGTCGGCCTCGATTCTCTCGAGCAGGCCGATGAACCAGCGCCCATTGTCGTGCGCCCGCTCCACCAGGTTCCACGCCTCCATGCACTCCAGGGTGGCCAGCGCAGCAGCACAGACCAGGGGATTCCCCCCGAAGGTCGTGCCATGGGCCAGGGGGAAAAGGTTCTGCACAGCCGGCCCCAGGGCCACACCACCCATCGGGAGACCGCCCGCCATGGCCTTTGCCATGCAGAGAAGATCAGGAACCACGCCAGTATGCTCTGCGGCGAACCAGCGGCCCGTGCGGCCGAAACCGGTCTGAACCTCGTCAAAGATCAGCAGAGCCCCCTGCTCCTCGCATCGATCTCGCACCCTACCGAAATACTCTGATGAGCCGCAATGAACCCCACCTTCGTCCTGGACCACCTCCAGGATGACTGCGGCAGTGTTCTCATCCACCGCCTCCTCCAGTGCCTCGATATCTTCATAGGCCACGTGCTCAACACCCGGCAGCAGCGGCTCGAACCGCTTCCGGTGTTTCGGATTCCAGGTCAGGCTGAGTGCCCCGGCCGTTCTGCCGTGAAACCCTCGCTTGGCCGCAACCAGGCCCGTTCGCCCGGTACTGAGGCGGGCGAACTTGATGCTCGCCTCCACGGCCTCTGCCCCGGAGTTGCAGAAGAAGAATCGGTCCAGCCCCCGGGGTGTGACCCGGGCCAGCTTCGCCATGTATGTGATCCGCACATCGTTGTCGAAGGTCGAGGGGCAGGTTATGAGCCGTCGGGCCTGCTCGCTGATCGCCTCCACCACGTGGGGATTGCCGTGACCCAGGGAGGCCACGCCGTGCCCTGCGATGCAGTCCACGTACTCGCGGCCCTCGTCATCATAGACCAGGGCCCCCGACCCTCGCACCAGGGTCAATCCTCGCTTGCTGTACAGCCCCGCCTCGTGGGCATCCGGGTTCATCGGGCGACCACCCTCTCTCCCGGAGATGCCGTGATCGTGGTCCCTTCCCCGGCGAGGGCCCTGCGCACGGGGCGATCCCTGCGGCCGTCGGCAAGGGTCACCCGCGAAACCCCCGCACCCAGGGCCTCCCTGGCAGCCAGTAGCTTCACCCGCATGCGCCCCTGGGCGTACTCGGTGGCTCCGTCCAGTTCCTCTGCGCAGATGCCGTCAATGAGGGAATCCTCGCAGTCGGGATCGCGCAGGAGCCCGGGCCGATCGGTGAAGATGACAAGGTCATCGACCTTGAGGGCGCCAGCGAAGGCAGCTGCCATCCGGTCCCCGTCCACGTTAATCACCTCACCGGCGTGGCTGATGGCGGGGGGGCTCACCACGGGAGTATAGCCCTCCTGCAGAAGTAGCCGAAGAAGGGACCCATTGACCCTCTCAACTCGTCCGCTGTGATCGCCCCGGAGCACCCGGGGTCTGCCCTCATCCACCACCTTCAGGACGTTCTTTCGGCTGCCCTGGGCGAGCCCCCCGTCAACACCCGACATCCCGAGGGCATTGACGCCGAGACGCCGCAGCAGGGCGGTGATGGCCGTGTTGGCCTTACCTGCGTAGACCATGGCGAAGATCTCCATCGTCTCCTCATCGGTGAACCGGCTGCTGTAGCCCGATACAGAGGTCACAAAACGGGGGGGTTTCCCCAGGCGCTCCGAGATTTCATTGGTCTCCCTGGCCCCCCCGTGAACCACGATGACTTCCTGTCCGTCCGCGACCAGGGAGGCCACATCCTCGCAGAAGGCACGTCGGTCGATGCTCAATCCGCCTCCGACTTTCAAAACAAGCATGTATCGTCTCCTTTCCTTTAAGGATGAACGGCCACCAGGTCCAGCCCCGTCGCCTCGGGAAAACCCGACATCACGTTCATGACCTGCACGGCGTTTCCGGCAGCCCCCTTGACCAGGTTGTCAAGGGCAGACATGATCACGATCCGGCCGCTGTCAGCGTCAACTTCAAAACCCACCTCGCAGCGGTTGGTGCCGGCGAGAATCTTGGGCTCCGGGTACCGGTAGATCCCGGTTCTCTGCTTCACGATCTGGATAAAAGGCTCATCGGTGTAATGCTCGCGGTACAGGCGCCACAGATCTCCCTCGCTGACCTCTTCTGACGGGAACACGTGGGCGGTCACCAGCACCCCCCGGACCAGCTCGACCGCCGTGGCGGAGAAGTGTATGTCGCCGGGGCCCGGGGCCCCTGGGCCCTCGAGCGCAGCTGCCCGCAGCTGCTCGATCAGCTCAGCCTCGTGGCGGTGACCGGTGGGGGCATAGGACCGGACCACGTCCCTCCGCTCAGGATGATGGGAGCCTGGGCCCGGGGACGCACCCGCAGCCGTCGACCCCACCTTGGCTTCGATCACCACGGGTCCCGTCAGCAGCCCACCTGCCGCCAGGGGATACAGGCCCAGCAGAGCCGCCGTGGCCAGGCATCCGGGCCCGGCGGCATGGGAGGCAACCCTCAACCCAGCCCTGTTGAGCTCGGGCAGAGCATAGATGAAGCGCTCTGACCAGGGGGAGTCCTCCAGGTCCGGGTAATACCTGCGGGCCAGTTCCCGATCCCCAATGCGGAAGTCGGCACTGAGGTCGATCACCTTTGCAGCCAGCGAGCTGAGGGAATCGATCCTCTGCCGGGTCTGTCCGTGGGGAAGGGCACAGAAAAGAACATCTGCCCTGTCAAGATGGGCCAGCGAACAGAACCTCAGATCCGTGTGCCCGCGCAGGTTGGGATGTCGCTGGTGCAAGTAGCGGCCGCACTGGGATTCCGAGGTCACCTGGGTGATCTGCACAGAGGGATGCCTGAGCAGCAGGCGAAGAAGCTCCCCTCCTGCATACCCCGAACCGCCCACGATCCCGACTCGCAGCTCAGGCACAGGCATCCCCTCCGATCACAGACATCACATGACGGGCGATCTCGCCGGCGATGTCGACCCCGGTCGGTGCAATCGAGTTGCGGAACTCCATGGTGCCGTTGACTTCGTTGACGAGGAGGCCCCGATCGGACTCGAGAAGATCAACGGCCAGGACACCACCCCCGACCGCCTCCGAGACCCCCTGGCACAGCGCAGCCAGCTCCGGGGTAACCGGGCAGTTCTCAGCGCGAGCCCCCCGGGCCGTGTTGGTGAGCCAGTGTTCGGAATACCGATAGATGGCGGCGACGGTCTCACCGCCGATGACGAAGGCGCGGATGTCGCGCCCGGGCTTGTCCACGTACTCCTGGATGTAGAAGATGCCGTGTTGGTAAGATCCCAGCACGGACTTGTGCTCGAGGACTGCCTCCGCGGCATCGCGATCATTGATCCGCGCCAGCAATCGCCCCCAGGAGCCAACGGTGGGTTTGAGCACGACGGGATAACCGATCTCCTCTATCGCAGCCAGAGCCTGCCGGGGATCCACCGCAAGGCAGGTCTCCGGCACAGGCAGTCCGGCCCTTTGAAGGGCGAGATTCGTGAGCAGCTTATCCCCGCAGCACCTCATCACTGGTTCAGAGTTCACGGTCGTGACGCCCCACTCATTGAGGATCTGGGCGATGACCAGTGACTTCGATTGCGAGATGCACCTAAGGATCACGGCGTCGTATCGCGCCAGGGGATGCTCACCTGTCCTCATCCCCACCTCGAAGACCAGGTCTCGCTCGTCGTAGCGGTGAACGGTGACGTCCCTTTGCTCCAGTGCAGCCAGAAGCAGTTTCTCCTCGACCCTGACCCGGGAACAGATGACAGCAATCACGTCAAACTCACTCTCCCCAGTCTTCTTCCAGCTCCGGCGCCAGTTCCAGGACAATAGGCTCCAAAGACATAACTTCCAACTCCGCACCGCACTCCGGACAGGGGACCAGTTCCCCTGCCACCACATCGACCAGGGTCAACTCTGCCACACACTCAGGACATGCTCCCGACATGTTGTCACTTCCTTTCGATTTTGGCGATGGGAATCGGGACGTGGGCCCAGAAAAAAGGACGCCCGGGAACAATTGTCCCCAGCGTCCACGCTGGTCACACTGTTCCTCACTCTCCCCATCGTGAGATAGCACCTCACCGCGATAAGGGGATATGGCTCGCGGTGACAGTCCTGCAGCTTTCGCCGACAGGCCCAACTGTCAGTACAGGCATAATGACAGCTTCGGCGAGACTCCCTTTCACCGGGTTTCATCGCTGCCCTGCTCGGCCCGGCTACTGATGAGTTCCGCTCCTCTACCTCACTCCCAGATGAGAGAGTGAGGCAAATCCTTGGATTGTACGGTGAACATCTCAATCACCTTGATGCCCATTGTATGGAGTGCCAGGGGCAGGTGTCAAATCCACTTGGTACCATATCTCGGCCCGGGAGCCTGGGGGGGTACTGACGTCCCAGCCGAGATTTCGATCACCTGCGAGCGATCTTCCGAATGGGAAGGGGAATGAAAACAGCCACGGCTGCCCGGCAGCTGAGGCAGAGATACCTGTGCGCATGAAATGCCCCCCGAGATGACCGGGGCCGTGTCCGCAGGTGCAATGATCCCGGGAACCAGCCATGGGCTGTGACGCATGGACGACCGCTTTCACCTCGCTGAAACCTCGCCGGAGCTTCGTCGCATCCATCTGCCGCGAAGGGAGCCATATGGCAAGGGGAAGCATCAACAGGCGAAACCTGAACCGTGAAACGCCCAACTGCTCCTGCGATCGCAAATCATCCCGTGTTCA
>SKXF01000117.1 GCA_007128555.1 Clostridia bacterium
CTACCAGTAATCCGGTTCGAAATCGAGAAATAACATACCCAGATATCAACCCAACGGTGATAATCAGAAAAAACAGATCACCTGACATGATCCCCATCTGGCCGAAAAAAATGATGAGCCCTCCAACCAGCAGAATGAGCCCCAGAACCCTTCTTTCCACGAACCCCACCCCTCTCCCTTACACCTATCTTATCGGGAATCCCCTGGCAGGGCAGCTCCGGTCACTGCCCCCTCTTCACCTAGCCTGGCAGACGGGTCCTCCGCACCGGCTCGCCTCGAGGACTAGGTGCCGCGCTTTATCATCGTTGCAAGAGCCCTACCGACATCGTTCATCAGATCCTCAATATCCTCAAGACCCACATGCATCCGTATGAGACCCGATGGGATCTCCGGGCCCGCATCACCCGAACTCGAGATGGATGGAGCAAACACCAGGCTCTCAAACCCACCCCAGCTGACACCAAGACGAAAATAAGCGAGGGAATTCACAAAAGCCTTCACGCCTGCCTCGTCCGCATCCAGTTCAAAGGAGAGGAGACCGCTGAAGCCGCTCATCTGCCTGAGGGCGAGTTCTCGCTGCGCGAAGTCCTGCGCCCCAGGATAATGGATAGCTCCCACCGCGGATTGCCTGTCCAGGAAACGGATCATCGCCAGGGCATTCTGCTGGTGACGCTCCATGCGAAGGCCCAATGTGCGCAATCCGCGCATCAACAGCCAGGCTTCAAAGGGGCCCAAGACGCCGCCTAGCAGAGCCTGTTCCGTCTCTGCGATCTCCCTGACGAGGTCCTCACGGGCCACCACTGCTCCTGCGACCAGGTCTGAATGACCGCCAAGATACTTGCTAGCTGAGTGGACGACCACATCAATGCCCAGGGAAAGGGGCCTCTGAAAGAACGGCGAAGACCACGAATTGTCGGTAATGGTAATGATTCCATGTCCCTTCGCCAGGCGGGCCACGGCCTCAAGGTCCTGGAGTTTAAAGAACAGGCTGGAGGGGGTCTCAAGGTAGATCACGCGGGTGTTGGGGCGAATCGCCCGGGAAAAATCATCGACCTCTGTCCCCTCGACCAGGGTGGTCTGTATGCCATAGCGAGGAAACACCTCGACCAGAAGGCGCCTCGCCGGACCATACACCGTGTCTATGCTTATAACGTGATCACCACTGCGCAAGAAATGCAGAAGGGAGGAAGAAATCGCAGCCATACCCGAGGCGAAACATCGCGCCGCCTCCCCCTTCTCCAGGGCGGCGATCTTCTTTTCCACGATCTCCACGGTGGGATTCAGTCCTCGAGAATAGATGTAGCTGTCTACCGGGTGAGCAAAAGCTTGATCCGCCGCATCGTAATCTGCAAAGGTGAACAGGGAGCTGGCAAATATCGGTGGCACGACGGCACCAAGATACCTGCGAGGGTCCTCCGCAGCATGGATTGCCGTCGTCTGCATGCCCCTCGTTACCCTTTCATCATCCGTCACATCAACCCCTCCGATCCTCGTACCGGTCACCCCCCGCCAGCGGACAGGGTGCAAGTGCCCGATTCTGCGAACAACGGGGGGTTCCCGGGTCCGGCCTTCTTGATCCCTGGCCGTTGCCCAGACCCATCGATAGCCTCTTACCTGGAGCATAGGGCGATTGCTCCCCTGATTCAGGACTTCACACCCCACAACGTGCAATACATGCTCACGCACTGAATGGGTCCTTTCTCGAGGTCACGCTGCATCCTTCGCATTCCGCAATTAAAGGACGAATCAGAAATCAGGTGCAGCGATGAGAAGGCCCGGTCCCGGTACGGTGCAGGATCCTCAAGGTCATAGTGAAACTCAACCGTACGCTCACAGAGATCGGTGAAACCTGCCTCCTGCATCATGCTCACCAGATCGCAGATGCGAGGGTACCTCCGGATCTCGGCATCCACCGTCTCGGGGAAGTACGTGCTCAGCGGAGTCCGACGACGAATGATGTCGGTGGAATCCGTAACCGTGCACAACCTTCCTCCCGGCCGCAGCACCCGGTGCGCCTCGCGGAAATAGGCAGGACGATCCGTCACATGGTGGATGACATCCACGGAAAAGACCAGGTCAAAACGCCCGTCGGGGAAGTCGAGATCCTCGCCCCGTCCAGGAGCAAACCGGGCCGAACCCTCAAGCTCAAGGGCTTGCTCCAGCATCCGCTCGGAAGGATCCACTCCCCATCCCTCGCAGCCAACCGTTGAGGTGAGGGCCCGAATATAGTTCCCTGTGCCGCAACCTACCTCCAGCACACGCGAGCCCGGACCTACCACCTCCAGGATCTCCTGAAGGACCCGGGGGTGCACCCGCCTGTGCCTGGCATAGTCTCTGGAAACCTCATCGTAGTTGATGCGCACCAAGTCCCCTCAACCTATCAGGTGAAGATTCGTCTGCCGACCTGCAAGATAATAGGTCGTGCCCCGGGAGAACAGCACATCCTGTTCCAGGGCAATCACCACGTCCTGGTCATCCCACTCCGGCACGGCGCACGTGACGTTCAGCTCCATCGCGTGACAGGTATCATCAAAGAGCTCGTAGTCTCCCTTGCCGGGGACCCCTCCCTGGCTATCCCACAGCCCGATGGTCGGTCCAGCCCCGTGACCGTGGTACCCGATCGGGTGGGTATATATGCTGGCCCGGAGCCCTTGCTTGCCGGCTCTTCTCAGCGCTCTTTCGAGGATCTCGTTGCCCGATCGGGCAGCGATGCACTCCTCAGCCAGGATGTCCTGTAGCTTATTGCCCTGGGCCAGGCCCGCCTTCAAGCCCTCAGGGGCATCCGTCTCGCCAAGATCCAGAACGTAAGCCATCTGCTGCGTGTCCGTCGCCAGGCCCAGGTAGTGCAACCCCACATCACAATGAAGCAAGTCACCAGGGCGGATAAGCGTCCTCCCGTTTTCCTGGAGGAACTTCAACCCCTTTGCCTGAATGCTCACAGAGGGGTGAAACCAGGCAGACAGGCCCAGGTCCAGGATCCTCTGGCGAAACCACCACTGAACATCCTCCGTCGTGGTGATACCGGGATGGATCACCCGGGAAGAGAAGGCCTCCTCTATGATGCAGTGGGCAATCTCCACGATCCGGGAGTAAGCCTCCATCTCAGCGGGGAGGCGCCTCTCCAGCCATCCCACCGCCAGGCGTTCCGCTCCCTCGATCCTGTCAACATACTCGGGATCCAGGGCACCAACAAGCTGACGGTGTTCACTGTGGGTCAGACCATCACCGAAGGCAAAGGTCTCAGATACCCCCACACCAATGCGCCTGGGCTCCCTCTCCCGGATCAACCGCGCAAGACAAGCCCACTGCTCTTCTCGTTCCGGATCCCAGACGCCCTGGTACAGATCCCCCAGGCCGTACCGCGACAAAATCATCCGCTCCAGTTCGCCCCCCTCAGGGCGGTGAAAGACCAATATGGTGAGTCTTCTCGCTGACAGCATCTCAGAGGGAAGTAGGGTCATGATCACCGGATCTTCGTTGTATTCCCTGGCAGCCACGATCCACATATCGAAAGATTCACGCTCCATGACCTCGGGGAGCACCTCGTCCAGGCGCTGCCTCAGCCACCTGTCTTTGACCTTGGCTCGTTGCCTCAGGGGCAGTATCGAATAAAACGTGCTGTCTCTCACGGCATACCTCCTATCGATTTGTCAGAACCATGCTATCTTCTACCTTCATTTGCCTCTTCCTGCAGTCTTCACCATCACATGGCCGAGGCCGCGCCCAGACCCATTCGGCCTCAGGAGATTCTGGGAAGGTAGCTCACTGCTGACATGGCTGGCGACCCTATTTCTTCTGCCTGTGCCGTGATTCGAGGTGAGCCCAATGCCTGGAGGTGCAACTGATTCTGCATCACGCTGCCGGATGCGGTGGCCCTCCGGAGGGCGACGCTGATGCCTCCCTGCGGCCCCGGGAGGACTGATGCACAGCGGATTTCGTCAATCCATTCTTGCGACGCCGCCTGCAACCAGCGGCACCGGCTCCCGGCGTTGATCCCATGATCGGCAAGGCCGGTCAGCCGATGCCTTACGACGCCGTTCTACAGAACCGACAGCAGTAAAATCGGAATGATGAGCAGAGCAACGATGACAAAGACTGCGACGCCGCCCAGCAAGTAGCTGAAGACGCTTGTCCAGGTCGTCAGTCCCCGGCTCTCCCGCAGCGCGATCACGGCGAGGACCAGGGTCCAGAGCCCGACCCCGAAGGAAATCAGGCCGCCGAGAAACCCAAGGCCAGTCGCACCACTTAGAAGGCCCGCCGGAACACCGAGCAGTGCCGGGAACCGGGCAAACCCGATGGACGAGAGCGTTCCGGCTAGATCCCCAGAGGGACGAAACAGGGCCGATGCCGCGTAGACGACAACGATCCCCACCAGCGAACCCAGGAACGAAAGGGCCGAACCGCCAACGATGATCCATGCCCGGGAGAGTTCCAGTTCGAAGGCGCTCATCTGCGACGCTGCAATCGGGCCGCCCGCCATTGCCTGCAACAAGGCTGTAGCGAAAAGAAGAATCACCGCTGCACCCGCTGGCCTCTCGTGGGCGACCACCCGGAGTGTCTGGACCGGTGAAACCAGTACCCCGTACAGCCAATCCAAGACCTGGTCATTCATGCCTTTACACCCCCAGGGGCCGTCAGTAGTTTATGCGAGGATAGTTGTAGGGCTGAAGCATCTCGATCCAGCGCATTTCCTCGGGTACGAGCCGGTTGATCAGGAACGTGCGGGCGTCCGCTGCCAGCCAGTGCATCCACTGAAAGGGCGACGTCCTGGGCATCTCGTAGCGCTGCGGGCTCTGCAGTCCCGCGATCTCCCCGGCCAGTTGGATTGCCTCCTCCTCGCCCCCGAGCGCATCGACCAGGCCGAGTTCGTACGCCTGGCTGCCCATGAAGAGCTCGCCCGTGGCGACCGCCCGAACATCCTCGAGACCCATGTCCCGGTGGCGGGCGATGTGCTCGATGAACTGTCCGTAGGCTTCATCCGAAAGGTTCTGCAGGAGCGTCCTCTCCTCGGAGGTCAGGGCCCGCTGCATCATGTCCTTGTGACGCCCGGACTTGATGATCTCCACGTCAATGCCCAGGTTCTCATACAGTCCCTGGAGGTTCATGGTGGTCAGGATGACGCCGATGGAACCGGTCATGGTGCCCGGGTGAGCCACGATTCCATCGGCTGCCGCGGCGATGTAGTAGCCTCCCGATGCGGCCATGTCCCCCATGGACACCACCACAGGCAGGGGAAAGTCCGCAATCATCGAGGAGATCTCCTGTGAAGCGGCCACCGACCCCCCGGGGCTGTCGATGCGGAGCACCACCGCATCGATGCTCGAGTCTCCCTCGATCGTCGCAAGGGTACTGCGCACTCTCTCTGGCGTGATGGCACCCATCATGGCTAACCCGGAAGATGTCTCACTGATCGGACCGTTGAGACGAACGACGACAACGCGCTCCGTGCCAATCCGGCGCACCTCTTCCCGATCCGCCAGGTACAATGACAGGATTGCCGACACGACGGCGATGCCAACGACGACGATGACGATCACACGATTCCGCTGCATGCCCAAGCTCCTTTCTTCGGACGATGCGGGGACGATTACTCACGCGTTTATTCCGTTTTTCACTGGGGGCATCTCGCAGGCTTCGGGCATTGCAAGCCCATGATCGGCGACTACGGTTCACCGGCTGGGTGAATCAGACCCCCTCTTCGCAATCGCTTACTCCATACTCATGGCCTCTTCGCGCCGTGATTATGCGCGGCATTTCGAGGCAGGCGGTAGAAGAACCGCTCCTCATCCCTACTGCCCCGTCCACCTGGTCTCATGGATGCGCTGGGGCCTGCGAAAACCGAGCAACGTTCTCAATGCTCGCCTGATCCTCGAGTGGATAAGTTTACCTGCTATGTACCCCCCATAATACCACCGGCAGCCCATGTTCGGCAATGAATCGATCTGTCCGTCGCTCGAGGCTCGAAGAGAGGTTGCTCACCAGCGGAGTTGATCCGCTGGGTTATGACCTGTGATCCGATAGGATGGATGCGCCAGTATGGGGCATGGAGTGTACCGAACGAATGATTCATACACGCTCCAGTACCCAATCTGTCTGCGTCCTCGGTGCCCGTGGTCACTCATATCTTCCTTGACGCGGCCGAGACCCTCCGCCTATGTACAATTGTTGCATCACTTCCGTATAATGTTTGATAGTTGAACCTTTCGACAGACGAGGAGCCGACCCATGTTCTTTCGCAATCCGCAGCTGACATTGCTGTTCTGCTCCCTCTTTCTGATCATGATCGGTTTCGGCATCGTGATCCCCCTGCTGCCCTTCGTCGCACGAGAACTGGGGGCCACCTCCATGGACATGGGGCTGTTGGTGACAGCGTGGGCTGCTGCCCAGTTCATCATAGCTCCCCGCTGGGGTACCTTCTCAGACCGCGTCGGCCGCAGGCCCACGATCATCCTGGGCCTCGTTGGTTTCGGCTTTTCCTTCATCCTGATGGGCCTTTCCACCCAACTGTGGGTTCTGTATGTCGCCCGAATTATCGGGGGCCTCATGTCCGCTGCAACGATGCCGTCAGCCAGTGCCTACATCGCCGATGTGACCACTCGAGAGGAACGCGGGGCGAGTATGGGGCTGCTCGGTGCAGCCTTCGGTCTGGGTTTCATGCTGGGACCCACCGTCGGAGGACTCCTCGCACCCTTCGGCGTACGATTCGCCTTCTTCGTTGCCGGAACATGTGGATGGCTCAATGCCATCC
>SKXF01000302.1 GCA_007128555.1 Clostridia bacterium
CCAGAGGTAATGGCATCGGCCAATAGCAAGCGCCTGTCCTGGGGCACATCATCGGAGAAAACGACCTTGTTCTCTTCCTCGAGGTAAGCGAGATTGGATCGCGTTCCCCCCGGGAAGATCCCCTTCTTCGCCAGGGCCACCGCCTCATCAAGAATGGGAACCTGTCCGTCACAGATCTCAAGACTGCAACCCGAAGCATCCGCCATCTCGGCTCCATGGCCCAGGAGCCCAAACCCGGTCACATCCGTGGCGGCGTGAACCCCGACAGCCACCATGACCTCGCTGGCCTCCCGGTTGAGGGCGGTCATGACCTCAACCACTCGGCGGATTCCCTCCTCGGAGACGAGCCCCCTCTTTATGCCCGTTGTGATGACCCCCACACCCAGGGGCTTCGTCAGGACCAGCACATCGCCCGGAACAGCACCGCTGATCCGCACCAGGCGCTGTGGATGGACAATTCCGGTCACCGCAAGCCCGAACTTGGGCTCAGCATCGTCAATGGTGTGACCTCCCAGGAGATGAACACCAGCCTCCTGCAAAATCTCGGAGCTCCCCTGCAGGATCCCGTGCAGCACCGACAGGGGCAGGTCATCCTCGGGAAATCCAGCGAGATTCAGTGCCGTCAGGGGAGTGGCCCCCATGGCATAGACATCACTCAAAGCATTGGCTGCCGCCACCCGTCCGAATTCTACCGGGTCATCAACGACGGGTGTGAAATAGTCGACGGTCTGGACCAGGGCCCGTTCGCTGTCGAGCAGATAGACGCCCGCATCATCGGGGGTGTCCAGGCCAAGCAGGACATCATCATCCGGAGCGGCTGGGGGTAGGCGGTGCAGAACCTGCACCAGAGCCTTCAGGCTCAACTTGCACCCTCAGCCCGCCTTTGATGTCATCTGGGTCAGACGTATTTCCCTGCGTTCATCGGCATCTCTTCCCACGGGATGGTCCACCTCCTGGATCACTGAGCAGAATGCGACGAAAGGCTTCTAATACCTTCTCATCATCCCCGCTGAGCATCGTGCGGGGATCAAACATGAGGCTGCCTCCACGGATGCGCGGAATGATCGGCGGATCGTTCTGGCGCAAAAAGTGCGCAACCTCCTCCACATGCTGTGGGGGAACCACCTCCACCAGGGTTGTGGCCAATTCCACCCCGGGCAGGGCTCCCCCACCCGCGGGGGAACTGTCGTGCAGGGTCCTCACGGGCCACCGACCAGGGAGTAGGTTCCGGAGCTGCCCGGCAAGCGCCTCTGCCTCATCAGCAAGCGACATCGGATCAGCCCCCAGGAGGCGGAGCGTGGGGATGGTCTCCCACTCCTGTTCCAACAGAAAGGCTTTCAGGGTCGCATCCAGGGCAGAAAGGGTCATCTTGTCCACCCTGAGCGCCCGCAGCAGGGGGTGGCGTTTCATCCGCCCGATGTACTTCGCCTCGCCTGCGATGATCCCCACCTGGGGTCCCCCCAGGAGCTTGTCGCCGCTGAAGGTGACGATGTGAGCCCCAGCCCCGATGGCATCGGAGACCGTGTTCTCACCAGCAATGCCCCGGGTCCCCAGGTCAGTCAGAATTCCGCTTCCCATGTCGTAAATAACCGGAACCTCCCGGGAATTGGCAATCTCGGACATCTCATCAATCGACACCTCGGAGACAAAGCCCACGATGCGATAGTTGCTGGCATGGACCTTCATCAGGGCCGCCGTCTGATCCCCCATGGCCCTCTCGTAATCGGCCCTATGGGTGCGGTTGGTCGTTCCCACCTCAACCAGGTGCGCACCGCTGGCCGCCATGACATCGGGAATGCGAAAGGAACCGCCGATTTCCACGAGTTCCCCCCGTGAAACAACCACTTCCCGGCCTGCAGCCAGGGTGGCAAGACACAGCAAAACGGCGGCAGCATTATTGTTGACCAGGAGAATGTCCTCGGCCCCGGTCAGCTCCCGCAGGCTGTCAGCAGAGCCCCGATACCTGCCCCCTCGGCCCCCGGTTTCAAGATCGTATTCCAGGTCCGTGTAGGTCGTCACGCTGGCGACGACAGCCTCAGCTGCGGCCCTGGAGAGCAGGGATCTTCCGAGATTGGTGTGAACGACCACACCGGTAGCGTTGACCAGGGGCGTCAGTGCCGGCGAGAGCTTCCTCCTTATGGCCTCCCGGGTTCGGTCCATCAGCTCCTCTGCTGGCGGGATCTCCCCTACATTACCCTGCAAGACCTCGGCCCTGAGGGTATCCAGCACCTCATTCAGAGCTCGACGCAACAGCGGCCTGGGAAAGGCCGACAGACCGACGCCCCACTCGCCTTCAAGCAAGCCATCGACGGACGGGATGTCCCGAAGAATTCCAAGATCTGTCACCTGGTGTGCTCCTCCTCAGCTCGTTTCGAGGGCCACACCCCACTCGAAACTCTGCTTGTAGATCCGGAGGAGAAGGGAGGTATTGATCTCCCGGATGCCGTCTATGTTGCCCAGATCCTCGAGGATAAAATGAGCCAGATCTTCATTGGTAGGGAAGACTCCCTGCACAATGATGTCGAAAATGCCCGTCGTCAGGCCCACGTAGTACAGGGGTTGCATCTGGGATATCTTCTCGGCCACTTCTCGAATCCGTCCTGGTTCCACGTTCATGGCAATAATCGCTGGCGAGTTAAAGCCAATCTTGAAAGGATCGGAGACGCCGGCAATCCTGATGATGCCTTCCCTGACCAGTCGATAAAACTTGCGGCGAATCGTGCCCTCGGTCACTCCCACATCGTCTGCCATATCCACGAAGGACTTGCGACCGTCTGTCTGCAGGAGTTTCATGATCTTCTTCTCCGTCTTGTCCATCTTCTTCATTGACCTATTCCTCCTTGTGATATAAGTCACCAGCAACGCACATGACCGCTTTACAGCAGGAACGGATTAGGACATGAACCATTCCGTTGTTTTTCCACCATGTAGCGCAGGATGCCCGACTCATAGTATAGCATGGGGGCGAGTAACTGCAAGAGCAATGGCGAATTTCGTAGGAGGTGTGTGTTGCCGGGGAATGCCAGAAGTGCAACGATCGCTTATATTTCGAAACTGACGCCGCGGTGAATCCCCGTAACCGTCAACGGGCGCGGCGCTCCCATCGAAAACCTTCATGTTGCAGAAGCTTAACTTTCAGGGGCAGACCACCTCCGAAACCGCCCAGGCTGCCGTCGCTTCGGACGACGCGGTGACAGGGTACAAAAAGAGGAATGGGATTGCTGGCCATGGCGGATCCCGCTGCCCGCGCCGCCCGGGGGCTACCGGCCCGGCAGGCAAGTTCCCCATAGCTCAGAACATCTCCCGGAGGGATCTGTTGCGTGACCTCCCAGATCTGGCGTTGAAACTGGGTTCCGGCGGGAGCGAGGGCAGGGATATCGACGGTCAGATCGCCAGCGAAGTAGCGTGCCACCCAATCCACGTAAGGTTGGGTGAGGCATCGACCCCGGCAGTAGGTTCGCCCCCCGGCCTGCAAGCGGAGATCCTCCCAGAACGAATCGTCGGGGGCTCCCGGGAGCGTTGACCGGATCAACCCCTCGCCGGAAACGGCGAGATAGACCGATCCCAGGGGGGTTTCAGTGCATGTCCACTCCAGGTTGGGCACGTCGGGCTCCTGTTCTGAGGGCCGGGGAAAACCCCGGCCCCTCGATTGATTCTGGATCAGACCGACAACCACTCGACGCCCAGTTCAGCCAACCTGCTGGCCGTGGGGCGACCCAGGTCATCCCAGCCCATCATGTGGTAGTAGGTGATTCGCGCGCTGTCCAGGTCCTTGGGATCAGGCGCAATCCCCTCAATCGGACCGCTCGTGAAGGGCGTGGAGAATCGCTTGCCGAGGGCATCATCGCGATCGTTGAGGCCGCACCGCATGTTAAACAGGCGCGCCATCGTTGCTGACCTCTCGCCGATCTTGAGCAGCTCGTGCACGCTGGTATCCCAGCCGGTAACAGCCCGGGTGATCTCGAGGAACTCGCGGGTGGACCAGGATACGAAGTAGCACATGACGGCACAGTTCTGCATGTGCTTGAAGTTGCTGACGTTGTACAGCATTCGCACCTTTGCGCTGCTCAGATCATCGGCTGGAAGGGGCTCCGTTATGCCATAGATGTTCAGATCATCGGCGTTGGTCGCATAGGCCGTGTCATGGATATTGTGACAGTGATCCGCCCCGGTGGGCGATACAGCGTAACCTACACCCAGGGCGTGCTTCAGTCGCGGCTCATGCATCGGGAGTTCCTGCCCCTTGACATTGACACTGAGGGGCTCGGCCTCGGGACCGATCGTCTCTGCTGCCCGGGCACTGCCCTCGGCGAGCAAGTCCCCGACGCCCTCGCGATGGGCAATCTTCTCGATGAGCTTCAGCATCACCTCGGCGTTGCCGAAGTTGGCCTCAAGGCCATCGAGTTCATCGGCTGTGAGAACCCCCCGCTCGTAGCACTCCATGGCGAAACTGATGGTCATGCCGCAGGAAATCGTGTCCAGGCCCCAGCGGTTGCACAGCTCGTTGCCCTTGCAGACCGCCTCGAGATCATCAATCCCGCAGTTCGAACCCAGGGATCCCAGGGTCTCGTACTCGGGTCCTCCGTAGAGGGGGTCGACGTCGTACGTGTCGCCCTTGACCACTCGCTTGCAGTACACCGGGCAGGAGAAGCAGTTGTCCCTCTCCACCAGCAGGGTGTCCCGCATCGTCTGACCGGAGATGGCTTCGGCTCCCTCGAATTGACCCTCCTGGAAGTTGCGGGTGGGCAACCCTCCGCTGACGTTCAGAGACATGACCGTAGCAGGGGTTCCTGTTTCCTTCATGCCCGCACTGCGTTCGCCGTCGGCCACGGCCTTGTTCATCATCCGGGCGTATTTCATGACCTCGTCTTTGTCCGCCACAGGAACCTCTCCGGTCCCGCGAACGGCAATGGCGCGGAGCTTCTTCGAACCCATCACGGCGCCCATCCCCGTTCTTCCCGGGAAATGGGTCAGGTCGTTGACCACACAGGCATAGCGAACCAGGTTTTCTCCTGCGATCCCACACTGGGTGATCCGGACCCTGTCATCGCCGAGATCCTCGCGAATGAGGTCCTCCACGTCTCCTGTGTCCTTGCCCCAAAGGTGCCGGGCATCGCGAATCTCCACTTCACCATCTGTGATCCACAGGTAGACGGGCTCCTCAGACTGCCCCTCCACCACGATGTGATCAAAGCCTGCCTTCTTCAGCTCAACCATCCACCATCCGCCGCCCTGAGTGTCGCCGAAACCTCCGGTGAGAGGAGATTTCGCTCCCACGCAGTTCCGGCCGCTACCCGCCAGGGGCGTCCCCGTCATTGCCCCGGTGGCGAAGATAATCTTGTTGTCGGGCCCGAGGGGATCGGCATCCGCCGGAACCTCCTTCAAGAGGTAATAGGCGATAACCGCCGTCCCCCCCATGTATTTCCGGTACCAATTGTCACTGGGCTCCTCCACCGTCGTCGTGCGATTACTCAGGTTAACCCGTAGAACCTTACCTACATAACCATAAGACATTCCTTCATACCTCCCCTTGTGTTTGACTCATCATTCGGTGCAAAAAACCCCTTATTCCACACCTTGCCTGCTCTGGACCCTCAGACTCAACGGCGATCTTCTCCAGGGGACACATCCCGGTCCCCTCGCGGTTCATGATCTGGGCCACCTGGGTCTCGGCCTCAACGTGGACCCCATGCTCCCGGAGATAAGATTCAGCCTTCTCACTGATCACCCGGGCAAAAACGGCGCGAACGGGAACGTCCTGAAGAAAATAGGCAGCCGCCAATCCAACAATACTGTCGGCCAGGGCCAGGTCCTCTGTCACGCCCTGCACCTTGAGTAGGACTGCGAGAAGAGGAGCCAGTCCCTTCCCCCGCTCGCGGGCAAGAACCCGGCCACCGCCCGCCATCACCACCGAGTGAGAACCGCCCTGCAGCTCCTGTCGCGCCAGTGCCAGGTTGGCCAGAAGATCAACAGAGCGAGTCTTGCCTGTATGCGTCAACGTTCCAGGACACCTCCCATGGCGCTCATCCCCAGGAGAAGAGCTCCCCAGAGTTTCTTGAAAGCCGCCACGTAGTCATCGTCAACCACCCGGATCTGCTTGGGAGCCAGCCGCTCAACGCAGGGGAACAGGCAGGCCATGCTCACCGAGGGCGTCGTCTTGAACGTCACATCAAAAACCACTGGGCTCTGCTCACAGTGAGGAGAAACTTCCCCCCGGCGCTGCAGGGCCCTGACCGCCGCCTCTTCGATCATCTTCTGCGCCTGCCGGGGGGGCAGACAGCTGGCGGTGTGGCGGTCCAGGCTGGTCTTGACGGCCACGGTCTCAATGCCGGGGATCAGGGCGGAGGCCTCTTCCCCGACCTTGTCGTCACCGGTGACCAGGACGACAGGTACGCCGAAGGCGCCTGCGATTCCAGCGTTGATGCCTGTCTCTCCGACAACCTCCCCATTGCGGCGGATCTCTGTCACCACGGAACCCATGATGGTGTGATTCAGAAGCCCCGCCTCGGTGCCCTCGCGGGCGTGGTAAGCGACGAAGAATGCCGCGTCGAAGCTGTCATCAATGCCGGCCATCTGGAGGAGCGGCTTGTTGCTGCCGGTTATCAGCTGAGCTCCCTCCTCCAGGTCCTCGATGAGAATGTTGGTCATCGATCCGTGACTGTCGTTTACCAGGATATCCGTGGCCCCCGCCCTGAGAGCCCCCCTTATGGCAGCATTGACGTCTGCAGTGAGCAGCTTCCGTCCCCG
>SKXF01000205.1 GCA_007128555.1 Clostridia bacterium
CAGCACCGTGTTCAGCAAGACGTCGCTGCTGCCATCGAACCGCCAGGCTGATGTGGCTAACCACCCAGTCCATGATCTCGGGCGAATACATCACCGGCAGACCCTTCTCGTCCATCACGGACAGACCAAGGCTCACAGGTCCGAGGATGTGTCCCTTGATCAACTGTGCCTCATTCCATTTTGAGTCCATGAAGGCATACAGACCGGCAGCTCGCTCCTCGGGAGGGCACACCCATTCCCTCTCCTCGATGACAGCCTCGTAGAGCTGCAGGGCCTGTTCACGCCCCCTCTCAAGGCTGACCCTGGGGCCTTCCTCACAGGTCAACCCCGGCAGGCCCGGAAGAAACTGGCGCTGCATCTGCTCCAACGGGCTTCGATTCGGCAGCTGGGGCCAGAAGGGGATCTCGGGGAGAAAGGTCCGAACCAGATCCAGGGCATCGCCTGCATCATCATGGGGCAGGCTCCCAATCGCCGCCGGCAGCAGATTTGCGTCAAACGTGTTCAACACCACATCCGCACCTCCCTGGAACACGGGTCAGAATGAAGTAGAGACAGGCCCGTGGGGGGCAGCGATCCCTCGTCATGAAACGGGTTCTCGCTGCGAATCATGGCTGTCGTATTCACCGCGGACGATAATCTGTCGAATATGCTGTATCGTGCTCCATACCTCGTGATATGTGTTATACAGTGCAACGGGAGCCAGCCTTATGACGTCCGGAGGTCGAAAGTCGGGCACCACGCCCCGGGCCTTCAACGCCTTCACAATCCGTGAGGCTTCTGGGTGCTCCACCGCCACATGCCCACCCCGGCGTTCTGCTTGGCGCGGGGTTCCGACTGTGCAGTGACAGGGCCTCCCCGAGAGCAACCGATCGACGAGATAGATCATGTACGAGGTCAGTTTCAACGAACGGGTCCTGACGTGATCCATCCCGGCCTCGTCAAACAGTCGCAGCGAGCCGAGCAGGGGCACGGAACTCAGTACGCTGACGGTCCCGATCTGCCACCCGCCCGCCGAACCTGCCGGCTTGAACCGCGTGTTCATGTCAAACTGCTCATCTTTGTCGTATCCCCACCAGCCTGCCAGCCCTGGGTGACGTCCGAAGTGCCGGCGGTTCACGTAGAGGCTGGCGATACCTCCCGGGCCGCTGTTGAGATACTTATACGTGCACCAGGAGGCAAAATCCACACCCCACTCAGAGAGCCGATGGTGAACAGCCCCCGCCGAATGGCTGCAATCAAAACCGATCACGATCCCCCGGTCATGGGCCTCGTGTGTGAGGCGCTCCATGTTCAGGAGCTGTCCACTGCGGTACAGCACCGAGGGAAACAGCGCAAGCTGAATGTCCGAGGACATGGCATCGATGATGTCATCCTCTTCAAGGAACTTCCCGTCGCGAGCCTGCACCAGGACCAGGTCCTCGCGAGGGTCCATGCCCCGCAGGCGCAGCTGGCTTTGCATTGCATACAGGTCGGAGGGGAAATTCAGTCCATCGGCCAGGATCCTCCTTCGCCCACCCCGGGGATCGTAAAAAGTGCTCACCAGGGTATGCAAGTTTACGGTGGTCGAGGATGCCGACACCACCTCATCCTCTTCAGCTCCCATCAAGCCGGCCTGGCGCCTGCCCAGCTCCTCCCCAAGGTGAAACCAGGGCGGCTCCGCCTCCATCCAACCCCGTATCCCCAGCTCCCTCCAGGCCCGAAGTCCCTTCAACAGCTCATCCTCCGCCTCGCGGGACAATAGGCCCAGGGAATTGCCATCCATGTAAATGCCACCGTGTGGGAGGTAGAAACGATCACGAAGCAGGGCTGGATCCGCCTCACGATCCATGTGCAGTGCAAACTCTTCATCAGTACGAAAGGGCATTCCATCACCTCCAGGGGAAACGTCCTTTCCAGCTTCCGGCATGAACGGTACCCCCGTCAAGGGCAAGGATGCTAATTCCTATTTCCCCACCACCCGACAGCATCTTTGCCCTGCTGAGCAGGACCACGACAGCACAAAATGTCCTCCATGATCAACATGTGCACCGCATGCTGCCTGGAGATGCGGTCGCACAGGATCTGCGCTTCGAGGGGACCAGCTACCGCAGCGACCAGAATATCTATTCTCTATAATGCACGCACGTATGGGTTATCTGCGGGAAATAGGGGGCAGCTCTTGTATATCTTTGCCGCATGGCAGTATAATCATACACATGCTATGCCCTGCATACGTTTCTTTAGTCATCATAGAGGAGGCTGAACAATGAAGAAAGTCGTACTGGCCTATTCAGGTGGACTGGACACATCGGTGGCGATCAAATGGCTCCAGCATCGACACGGATACGAGGTCGTCGCCCTCGCCGTCGACGTGGGGGCAGCCAAGGACCTGGATGTGATCCAGGACAAAGCCCTGCGGATCGGTGCCGTTCAATCGCGCATGGTGGATGCCCGGGATGACCTTGCCGAAAACTACATCCTACCGGCTCTGAAGGCAAACGCCATGTATGAGGGAAAATACTCGCTCGCTTCGGCCCTCTCCCGCCCCCTGATCTCGAAAATGCTCGTGGACGTAGCACAGGAAGTGGGAGCCGAGGCCGTGGCCCATGGATGTACCGGCAAGGGCAACGACCAGGTTCGATTCGACACCTCAATCGCCGCTCTGAACCCGGATCTGAAGATCATTGCCCCCGTCCGAGAATGGCCCATGTCCAGGGAAGATGAAATAGCCTACGCCCAGGAGCACGGCATCCCCATCCCCGTGGGCAAGCAGAACCCCTTCAGCATTGACGAGAACCTGTGGGGCCGCAGTATCGAATGCGGGGTCCTGGAGGACCCCTGGGCCGAGGCTCCCGAGGAGGCCTTTGAGTGGACCACCTCACCCCAGGACGCACCCGATCAGCCCGAATACCTGGAGATTGATTTCGTGCGTGGCGCACCAACCCACCTGAACGGGCAGAGGATGAACCTGACGGAGCTGCTGGAGGTCCTTAATGAGATCGCCGGACGTCACGGGGTGGGCCGCATCGACCACGTTGAGAACCGACTGGTAGGGATCAAGTCCCGAGAGATCTACGAGGCGCCCGCAGCCACTGTCCTGATCAATGCCCACCGGGAGCTGGAGAACTTCACGCTGCCCAGGGAGCTCGGCCACTTCAAGGCGACCCTCGAGCCCCAATACGCGGAGCTGACCTACAATGGGCTCTGGCACTCGCCCCTCCGGGAAGCCCTGGACGCCTTCATGGAACACAGCCAGAAGAGCGTAACCGGGTTGATCCGCGTCAAACTGTTCCGGGGGAGCTGCCAGGTGGTAGGCAGAAAATCGGAACACTCCATGTATGACCTGTCCCTTGCCACCTACGGTGACGACGATGCCTTTGACCATCAGGCCGCCGAGGGCTTCATCAATTACTGGCGACTGCCAACCGTAGTATACTCAGAGAAGCAGAGAAGTGTAGCCAGATTGACGTCAGATGAGTCCCGGTTGGTCGTCGATTGAGGAGGGGTAGCGTGAGCAAGCTGTGGGGAGGACGTTTCAAAGGGCAGGACTGGGGTCGCAGTGAGGGCTTCACCGCATCCATACAGTTCGACAAAAGGCTTTTTCATCACGACATCCTCGGCAGCACGGTCCACGCCAGGATGTTGGCGAAGCAGGGGATCATCTCTGAAGAAGATGCCCGGGAAATTACCGCCGGGCTGCAGGGCGTACGGGAGGACATTGAGGGGGGAAGGGCCTCCCTCTCTGCGGCCCACGAGGATATCCACATGAACATCGAGGCCCTGCTCACCGAGCGGATCGGCCCCACGGCAGGCCGATTGCACACCGGGCGGAGTCGAAATGACCAGGTCGCCACGGACATGCATCTTTACATCAAGGAAGAGATCCTGGCAATAAGGCAACGAATCCGTGACCTTCAGAGGGCCCTCGTGGGCCTGGCTGAAGAAAATGACGAGGTGATCATGCCCGGATACACCCACATGCAGCGGGCCCAGCCGATTCTTTTTGCCCATCACCTCCTGGCCTATTTTTTCATGCTGCAGCGGGACCACGCTCGATTCTCAGACTGCCTGAAACGGGCAGACGTCTCACCTTTGGGATCGGGCGCCCTGGCGGGAACCGCCCACCCCATCGATCCCGAGTTCACCGCCCGGGAACTGGGGTTTTCGGCACCGTATGATAACAGCATGGATGCGGTCTCTGACCGGGACTTCCTCCTTGAGTTTCTGTCCGCCTCCGCAATCACCATGATGCACCTGAGCCGCCTGAGCGAGGAACTGGTCCTGTGGTCCAGTGAAGAATTCGCCTTCATAAGGATCGATGATGCCTACGCCACGGGCTCAAGCATCATGCCCCAGAAGAAAAACCCCGACGTCGCGGAGCTGATCCGCGGCAGGACCGGCCGAACATATGGAAACCTCACCACCCTGTTAACCGTGATGAAGGGGCTGCCCCTCACATACAACAGCGACATGCAGGAAGACAAGGAAGCCACCTTTGATACCGTCGACACCGTGAACGCGTGCCTGGAGGCCATGGCAGGCATGATCGGTTCGTTGCAGATCAACCGAAAGCGGATGCATCGTGCCGTCCATCAAGACTTCTCGAACGCAACGGACGCCGCAGACTACCTGGTGGCCCGGGGTATGCCCTTTCGCGAGGCCCATCACGTGGTGGGCAGGGCCGTCGCTCACTGCATAGACGAGGGGAAATACCTCCACGACCTCACGTTGGAACAATGGAAGGGCTTCTCTGACCTGTTCGAGTCAGACATCGGCGGAACCATCTCGGCCGAACGGTGCGTGGCCAGCCGCTCATCCCGGGGCGGCACCTCCCCGGACAGCGTGCAGAGGCAGTTCCATGTCGCCCGGTCCATTTTAGACGATGACACCTGAAGAGCCCGGGCAGCCTCGTCTCGGCGGGGCTGCCCGCCACGGGTATTGGGATGAGGTGCTCCCACACCTGGTAGAAAAAGCGAGGCCCCTGCCCTGGAGCACACCGCCAGACCTACATTGGGATGTCATCACAATCGCCTGAACCGGAAATTACACCGCTCACAGCCCTGTGCAAGGGTCTGTGTGCGCCTGAGGCTCACACCCAGGGCTGGGAACATGATGTGGTCCAGCTCACACATGGCGTCCATCAGCTCCGTTTCACCCAGGCTTTGCAGGAACTTCAGAATGCCGCATTCCAGGTAGTCGATCCCCCATTCATAAGCTCCGTCTTCTGGTACCACTTCATAGACAAATTCACCATCATACCGACGCTGCTGAGAGATCCGGGCCCTCCCGTGCATGAATCGCCTCAGCCAACGACTCATCCAGATCCGACCCATCAACCTGCGGAGCCACACAGGATAGCTTTCCATGTACGTGACGGTGCTTTCCTGTAAGACCTCCGCAAACTCCTCGCCTTGCACACCGTGACGCTTCAACACCCGGTGAAACGACAGGATCCCGGCCGTGTTGATCAGGAGCTCCGTAGAGGGATTTCTGCGCCCTCCGACATAGGGTATTTCCGGTATCAGCCGTTCGAACTCTTCGCGTGTTTCCTCGGAGATCTGTAGAGCAGCATGCCCTCCATACCGAGCCTGCAGAACCTCACTTGCAGCGCGCATCAATCGCCGGAAATGCTTGAGGGCCATGGGCCTGCTCGTGACGGCATGCTTACTGGGTTCAGCACTCATCTCGGTTGTCCTTGCCTCTGCATCGCATTTCTTCTCCGGGGCGATCCAGCCTGGCGAAACTAGCCTCACGATTTGCGGCGCTCATAGTTCCACTCCCTGCTGTCGAGCATCCTGATCAGGTCAACAAGATAGTGCACCACGATGCCAAGCATCTTCTCTCCTTTTTCAAGGGATGCTCTCGTGGGATCACCGGTTGCACCCGTCGAAGACAGTTCATCGATGTCCCATATGACGGTCATGAAATCTTCCATGTCGATGATGTCCTCCGGCACCTGGCTCACGGCCTCGTCCAGGTCAACCAGGTCCGGCCTTACGGCCATTGTCATGGACGTCTCCCCTTCGCCCCCATGCCCCAACCCATTCCATACGTCGAAGTCACCGGGCATCCTGGCCCCGGTGATCTGCCACCATGCTGGTATGTAGACCATGGTGGCATCCTTATGCCGATCCTTCACGTTCCTCGCGGCGATCTCCAGGGCGGGGATGTTGCCGTCGTGGCCATTCAAGATCACAATGTGCTGGAGCCCGCTGTTGATCAGGCTTTCCAAAATGTCCTCTGCAACAGCGATGGTTGTTTCATATTTCAACGTCACCGAGAGAGGATACTGGTTGTAGTGAATGGACGTCCCGAAAGGAACGCCGGGAGCCACTACCACATTGTCCAGTTCCATCGCGGCCCGCCGGGCGATCTCCGTCGGGACAAACAGGTCGGGTCCGAGGGGCAAGTGCCATCCATGACTCTCACAGCTGCCAAATATCGTGATGACACAGTCAATCTGGCCCTGCTGTATTCCGTCCTTTATTTCTTTCGCCGTAAACTCGTTCAGAAACACCTTCTTCACGTGCGTCAGCTCCCTCCAGGGTCCTGGGCATCTCCATGCCCCTCCTTCCTTTCCATAACAAGGCATCTCAATCCTTGTTCGTCCCTTGTATTACGGGGGCCACATGATGGATATCTCGTCCATGCAATGGCTGAGTCGCCATGCTCCGTACGATGAGGCGAAAGAGGATCGAACGGGGTGGAAGCAGGCGTTGAATCGCTCAGAAAGCGTGCCAGGATCAAGCCTATCCCTGGCACATGG
>SKXF01000407.1 GCA_007128555.1 Clostridia bacterium
ACCGTGAAGCTGGGCGCCGACGAGCCTGAGGATCGGATTCTCAAGGTGGATACCTTCCGGTGTACAGGGCAGGCGCAGGTCGTCCTGGAGGGCAAGGGAAGGTTTCTACTGTATGTGACGGAGGAGTTCAGAGGGGGTGGCAGTTTTGTCACCACCACGGACGAGGCCTGGCTCATCGTGTTCCTGGCCGAGGACGCCACCTTTGACCTGAATGGTACCCCCGAGTTCACGGGGGGTATTTACGGACCGAAGGCAACGGTCGATTTGAGTGGAACCTCGGTCTTCCGGGGATCTGCCATCACCAGGCACCTCATCGCCGGGGGAAATCTGACCTTTGAAGAGAATCTTGTCGACAGTTCGGATCTGGACCTGGATGTGTACACCATGGGGAGGTGGCACCCCTGACCCACAAGAGGAATGCTAAAATCACGCAAATGCAGACCCGAAAGCAGGGGGGTTTTGCCCTGGTAGAGGCTCTCGTGGCCCTTTCCGTGTTGCTGTTGGTGGCGACAGTATTCGTCGTGCTGGTCAACCAGGGCTATACCCAGGTGTTTTTCGCCTCCCATTTCACACAGAACCTGTTTGAAGCCCAGGGACAGATCGATGCCGCCCTGGGATCCGAGGATTCAAACGGGGACGAGTTGGAGTTGGAGATCCGATTTCCAGGGGTGGGAGTCATGGACGTGTTCGGTGAGGTTCTCTCTGTCTCCGTGGAATTCGGGGGACGCCATACGTTGATCACCGTGTTTGATCCGAGAAGGTAGGGGGCGATTTGGAATGGGCAGCAGTAGGTATCTTACAGTCATGATTCGCCGGAGAAGGGGCCTGACCCTCGTGGAAGTCGTTGTGGCCCTGGCGGTCCTGCTTCTCGCGTTGCCCCTGATGCTATCCCTGTTCTCCCTGGGTTCGCGCACCTTCGGTGCCGGGGAGGTGCAATCCAACCTGCAGCAGAATACACGGCTGATGGTGGATTTCATCTCCCGGGAGATGCGGTTTGCCCACGAGGTGCAGGTGTTGGGCGAGGAATTTGAGTTCCATCCCCAATGCAGCCACCTTTACATTCGAGACGGATCGGTGATCTACCAGCCCCCGGAGCCGGCCGAGGAGCAGGTGCTGCTGGAGGCCATCTCGTCGGAGGTGACGTTTTCGTTGGCCTTCGCCGAAGGTGACGGGGGAGAGGACATGCTGCTGATGAGGGTAACCGGCGTGCAAGGCGAAGCGGAGTACAGCGTGACCACGGAGATTCTTCTACTGAATGCTCCCGGGATTACCTTCGACCCAGAGGGCGAGATCGCCGAGGGCGTGGGAGTAGGCGTCCGTTACGTCAGCCCCACGCCACCCCCTCCGATGATCCAGAGCGTGGTGCTGACCCATCCCGGGGGGGAGGAGACTGTGCAGGGCCACGTGGAGGGGGATGTGAGTGAAGTTCAGGTCACCGTGAACACCGCCAGGGTGGAAGACGGCACATCAGCTCACCTCCTGATCTTCGAGGGTGAATCGTCGGAACCTGGCGTGCCGGGTGTGACCATCCGTCCTGGCGGCGCCGATGCAGGGGGTCTTGATGTTGGTGAGCGGTCCATCTTCAACAACAGCGCCCAGTTCCTGGTCACCTTCCATGAAGAGGTTCCTCCCGCGACCTACAAGCTGCAGGTCCGGGTGGATGGGATCGAAGAGCCCCTGACCCGGGCGTATATCGTCATGCCCTGGGGAGGCCTGGAGGTGGAGGCGGTCGAACCCATACTGGGACCCGGGGATGATCTTTTCGTCACCTTTGTGGTGTTGGGATGGCAGCTGGCCTCGGAACACGACATCCAGGTTGGAGATTGGGACCCGGTCGAGTTCTGGGCTGCGAAGGGTTTTCTCGAAGCAGGTGATTTCATCATCTCATGTGACGAGCCGGGGGTAGAATTCGTGCACCACTACGAGTACGATTCGCACCTGGATGCCATGATGCTTTCGATCTCATCCGAACAGACGCTGCCGGAGGATGCCCGGGTCACGGTGAGGATCTCCGGGCTGCAGTGGAAGGAGCTGGAGGATCCCGAGAGCGTCGCGCTGCGGGCGCATCGCAGTGACACCGGCATGGGTTGTGAGTTCGAGGTTTTCATCGGGGAGTGAGCGTCGCTCTCCTATTATCAACGTGCGGGGTCACGACGAGCATCTGTGGGCCGCCCCTGCACCGGGCCCGTGGCGCGAAAGGCGCCCATCACAGCGCCCGGGCATGGGCCCGGGCGCTGTTAGCTGTCCGTTCATGCATGGCTCGGTGGTTCACTCACCAGGCATGGTGATTTTGACTTCGACACCTTCAACCGCATGATAGGCCATGATCTCGTTTTCGAGGTCATCCCATGCAGCGGTCTCGATGGTCATTGTCACAACGATCTTGTCATCGTCATCGTCATCTACAGGAGGCTCGGTCCATTCCTCGGTGAGCCCACCGCGCACGACCAGGGCGAAGGACTGCTGGCCCTCGGGGATGTTTCCTCCCACGACACGGACCGTGTAGGCCCCTTCGGGCAGGTTGCCGGGCGTACTGTGGCCGGGCAGCATGCGGATGCCCTCGGTGTTGTTGATGGAATCGGGCTGCCCACCGGCGACGGTGTAACCAGGGTTCAGGCCGGTGAGGTTGTTCCCGCGGTAGATCGTTCCATCCGGCGCGACGAGTTCCAGGTTAAGGTCATTGACCAGATGGCGCTGTGCTCCCTGTGCGGGGGCGGGGTCGGTCCAGGCCAGGTGTAGATGCAGGGGCAGGGAACCGTCTCCGATGAGGATCTCCTGCTCCCATGCGTCACCGGTACTCAGGGCCGTGGGGTCGTCCCAGGCCAGCATGGAGCGTTCGTCGCCGGGCCAGTACAGTGAGCCGTCCAGATCGAGCAGTCCCCATCCCTGGGAGGCGTTGGGGTACTGGTTCTCGTTGTCGCGGTCCGAGTCCGGTCCGGAGATCTCCCGGGCGCCGGCGAGCAGGGTCGCCTTGACCAGGGCTGCGCTGGGTTCAAGACCGGCATTGCCCGCAGTTCCCGTGGGATAGTAGCCGTCCGAGTAATACTGGCGGACCAGGGCTGCTGCGCCCGCTGCTGTGGGCGTCGACATGCTGGTACCCTGGAGGCCGATGTAGCCATCTGTCGTGTCCGCATCGGCTGAGACGATCGGGTTCCCCGGGGCCACCAGGTCGGGCTTCAGGCGGCCGTCGGCCGTGGGTCCTCGGGAAGAGAAGAAACAGATCCCTTCGGGATTGTCGGTGTCTACCGCTCCAACGGTGAGGACGTTCTTGGCATCACCGGGTGTGGCAATGGTGAGTCCGCTCTCGTCTCCGAAGTTACCGGATGCGATCACGAGGAGGTTGGAGGGATAGTCGGCCATGAAACGATCAGCGTCTCGTCCCACGGTGCCGTATCCGTCATCGATGCTGCTGCTCTGGCCGCCCCAGCTCTGGTTGTTGATCCGGGCTCCTGCATTGTGGGCTTCTTCAAACACGCTGTAGAAGTCGAAACCCGCTCCCCAGCCTCCGGCGGCCGTGAAGGCCTTGATAATGACGAGCCGTGCCTCGTAGGCATGTCCGTCGTACCTGGCCCACGCTTCGTAGGGCTCTGCGTTTCCGGCAATGGTCCCGGCCACGTGGGTGCCGTGGCCCAGGGGATCGTTGCTCGTGGAGTCACCTGCCAGGTCGATGAAGGCCTGGACTTTACGGTGGTCGTCCCCAACGTTGGGCTCGCCTCCCGGTGTGTCGGGCCAGGGCCAGGGGAAGGACTGGTGCTCGGTGGCATGCGTCTCCTGGTCCGCCTCCGTCAGGAGGTCCCACCACCAGGGCAACTCGTATCCGGGTGATCCCCCGCCGGCATCGGGTTGGTCACGGTCAAAGAACATCTCGTGGTTGAGGTCAAGGCCGCTATCGGTGACGGCCACCGTCTGGCCTTTACCCGACAACTGGTGAGCGTGGGCCGTGTCGCTGTTGATCACTCCCCGGGCCTCGCTGTTGAACAGTTGCATGGACGCGGCCGGTGCCACGTATGAAAAGCCTGTATCGGAAATGATGGAGAACAGGGCTGCAAGGGGTGCCCTGACAACGGCGCGATAGCGCGGCTCCGAGTCGGGGTACCCGGAAAGACGGGTGATCTCATCGCTCATCAACCCGACGGCCTGCAGCAGCGTCTCGAACTGCTCGGGGAACTCGCTCCCGAAGAACTCCACGACGTATTTCTGGTCCGCATCGGAACCGGAGGCACCGCCGGCCAGGGTTTGACGTACCGAGGGGCTCATGCGCAGTCCCTCGTGGTAAAGGCCGTGCCACTGTACCTCCGGACGCTGCTGTACGGCAGCCATCTGTTCCGGTGTAGCGCGGACTGCGTAGGTGTAGTTGGGGATGTACTCCAGGAAGTCGATCCCTTCGCCCTGTAGTGCGCTTATCCAGGCGTCCCTGATCGGGCCGATGAACTGGAGCAAGTAGTGTGCCGATTCTCCACTGGCGGTCTCGGTGCGCAACGTCGAGGGCACCGAGGGCTCGCCCTCTTCGGTGCTGAAGGACGCGTGGTTGAGATAGATTCGAGTTCGGTCGGGAAGCGGTTGCACGAAGTGACCGATGGCCTCTGCCTGTTGCAGTTGCTCCGCAGTGCCGTGGGCGAGGCTAAAATTGCCGTAGTTCACTTCAACGGTCAACCCGGCATCGGGGTCAACAGCCTGGTTGTCAGGGTGATGAATCAAGGCCCAATTCTGGTTACCTTCGGTGCTAGAGCGGAGAATGGATGCGTCAACGTTTGCGCCGTAGATGCCGAGGGCAATGGCAAAGAGCGCTACCAAGCCAATCAACAGTAGTTTTGACCTTGTGGCTTTTGCTAAGTGCATTCGATACTCCCTCCGGTTATGGTGCCGAAGTGGATACTGCATAGATTGGACCTCTTCGGCGTGACAGATCGTAGCATATTGTCGGGTTCACAAAGCATCAACTGCATGTGAATACATGTTAAGCAACTAAAGAACCCCGGATCAATGGAGACTGCTGGGATGGTAGATCATACAGGAATTAGGCCCTGCTGGCAGGTCTCATGTGAGCACAGATCGTGCCGTGGCTGTCCACCCAAGGGAGAGCCTGCGCCACCCACTGGGTACGCTTCAGGCGGGTCACCTGTGGACGGATTCTACCCGGAGGACAGGGGGGTGACCCCCAGGTGTTGTGAATGCTCTTGGCTTTGTGGGCTTTTCAGGGTAGTGTAAATCTCAGGGAGGTGGTCATAATGAACAAGAGTGGTGTAATGGGGCATCAATATCCACGCCTGGTCATTCAAAACGCAACCGTAATCAGCGGAAGGGGAACGCCCGCTGAGGGCCCGATGGACCTGGTGATTGAAGGAGGTGTGATCACGGATCTCGTGAAGGTGGATCCGATCTCCTTGCACCGGTATCCCGCCGACTGGGAAAGGCCTGGGGGCGACCGGGTCATCGACGCAACGGGAATGTGCGTGGTTCCGGGCCTGGTGGAGATGCACGCCCACGTTCCCCCCAATCACGAAAAATGTGGCCCCCTGGGCACCGACTATGCCTTTAAACTGTGGCTTGCCCACGGTGTCACGACCCTTCGCACCGTCGGTTTTGGTGTGGAGGATATGCTGTATGCCCAGCGAGAGCTCGGTGCGCAGAGCCCAGAACTCCCGATTCCGCGTCTTTTCGTCATGCATGGATGTCTTGGTGCGAACGACCTGTCACCCGATGAGGCCCGGGAGCAGGTCCACGGGTTCCGGGAGCTCGGAGCGGATGGTGTGAAACTCATCGGGGCCTACGCCGACGTTCTCGAGGCGATCTGTGATGAGGCAAGAAGGCTCGACATGGATGGGGGAGTGGCCGTTCATCTCGCCCTGAACAGCGAGGTGGATGCCGTCATGGCGGCGGAAGCCGGTGTTCGGACCCTGGAGCACACCTATGGGATCCCCGAGGCAGCACTCAGCGGGGTGCAATCCTTCCCCCTCGATTACAACGAGTCGGACGAACTGGCCCGTTTCCGTGAGTCTGCCTACAATTGGATCGAGGCGGAGGATTACCCCGAGCGTATCCTTGATGTGCTGGATGTGATGATCGAAAAAGGGGTGGTGTGGAACCCGACCATGGCCGTCTATGAGTCAAACCGGGACCTGGAGCGGGGCAGAAATCTAACGTCCAATGCCAGGTTTGGGGCACCGGCCCTGAGGAAGAGCTGGGAACCAAGCCCGGGGCTTCACGCCTCCTACCATTTCAACTGGAGGACAGCAGATGAAATCGCCTGGAAGGAGAAGTACCGGATATGGATGAAGTACCTGGGCGTTTTCTTCGATCGCGGCGGGACCATCACGGTAGGTTCTGATGCAGGGTTTCTGTATGCCCTTTTTGGTTTTTCGATGATCCGGGAGCTGGAGCTGTTGCAGGAGGCGGGCATCCATCCTGTTGACATCATCAAGATGGCCACCACCAACGCCAGCAAGTCCCTCGGGTTGACCCATCTGTCCGAGGGAATCAGGAAGGGCTATGCTGCCGACCTGGCCATCGTGGACGGTAATCCACTGGACAACTTCAAGGTGATGTATGGGACGGGCATGGAGGGGTTCATGGATGACAGGGTCACGAAGATCCAGACGGGCGGCGTCAGGTGGACCCTACGCGACGGGGTGCTCTTTGACGCCCAGGCATTGCTGAAGGATGTCGAGGACTACGTGGACGAGCTCGCCGAGTAGCAGG
>SKXF01000309.1 GCA_007128555.1 Clostridia bacterium
ATACTTCTCGTTGAAGGAGTTGGAATGAGTCCGAGGACCGCTGAGGTTTCTCATTGAACGGATCTGAACTTCCAGCCGACCAGGCTTTCGGTCATCAAAAAGCGGGAGAAGAAACTGCTCTGATCGTAGAAGAGCAAACGTGGAAGTAGAGGATTCGAAGGTGCCGATATAGAAGTGCAAAACTACGCTGGGCTTCGGGGAGTTTTGTTGACGCTCGGTTCGCGCCGGGCGATCATATGGGCGAACTAGTCCGTGAGATCAGAGGTTACTGCGGACGGTGGCAGTGACCAGATCTAGGAGGTATGAAGATTATGAACAAATACTGGACACCTGAGATTGCGGAAGGTGTCAATGCTGTCGGCGTCCGTGATCCCCACCGCAGGCTGTTTGACGCGCTGATTCCCTTGCCCCAGGGCACCACTTATAACTGCTACCTGGTAAAGGGGTCGGAGGGCACGGCCCTGATTGATACCGTGAATCCCGGTTTTGAGAAGGAACTACTCGCCAAGGTGGACTCGCTCAGTGTTGGCGAAGTAGACTACGTGGTCATGAACCACGCGGAACCGGATCATGCGGGTGCCATACCCGAGGTTATGGAGAGATACCCAGAGGCGAGGCTGGTCGCGGGTAGACAGGGTGCTGTGCTGGCGAAGAGATACTTCGGTGTGTCCGACGAACGGATTATCATCGTGTCCGACGGTGAACGTCTAGCCCTTGGGGGAAAAACACTCAGGTTTCTCGAGACTCCCATGCTACACTGGCCTGAAACCATCATGACCTATCTGATCGAAGACAGGGTTCTCTTCTCCGGTGATTTCTTCGGGACTCACACAGCGACAGGGTTATTCGCTTCTCAGGTGCCCGAGGTGATTCCCTTCGCTCAGCGGTATTTCGGTGAAATCATGATGCCCTTCCGGTCTGCCGGGAAAAGCGCGCTGAAGAAAGTGGAGGACCTGGAAGTCAGCAAGATCGCACCCAGTCACGGTCCCATGTACGCTGATCCTGAGATCATCCTTGAACCTTATCGAAAGTGGACGTCGGGGGAGACCGTCGAGAAGATCCTCATTGTATACGTCAGCATGTGGGGCTCAACTGCCAGGATGGCAGAATACCTTGCGGATCGTCTCTACTCGCATGGAATCGAAGTCGCACTGCACGAGATGTCGAGTGCCGATCTGGGAGATATCGCCCGGGATCTAGTCGACTCCCGTGGTATCGTGTTGGGGTCGCCCACGGTTCTCAGGGGCATGCACCCGCTGGGTACCCACGCGGCAAATCTCGTAGCAGCGCTTAGGCCCCCTGCCGAGTACGCGGCTTTCATTGGTTCCCATGGGTGGAGCGGCGGTGCGCTGAAACAGGCCCAGGAGATGCTGGATCCTACTGGCATCGAGATCGTAGGAGCGGTAGACGTCCAAGGTCCCGCCACCGAGGAGGTGCTGGGGGAGATTGAGGCACTAGCCCATCGTCTCTTGCAAAAGCTGTAATCCGGGCCAGCGGCTACCTTGGAAGCCGATTGAAGGAGATGGAATACACTGATTGCACTCACGGAGACCCCTGGTAATGGCATGGAGCCTGCTGCCTGCGATGCGGAAGCACACTCATAGGGTGTTCTGGCTCCTCTCTTTGCTTCACAAGTACACAGAGAGGCCAGAACACCTTCCTTCTTGGGGTAGGACTTCCAAAACAGCGAAGACCCCTTCCTTGTCCAGGATCTCCTTGATCCTGCTTCTTGCAAGGGCTAAGTTTATCTGAGCTATAGCTGGGGTATTTTGCTCGGAGTAAATGAGCTTATATTTGATAGAAGAGGCCATCTCTGAGAGAATCAGGGGGTGGTCGATGTGGTCATGTGTATTCCGTCTTTCCTGCTGATTTTGGCCATTGTCGCCATGTTTGGCTCCAGTGTGGTCATGACGATGGTGGTGATCGGTCTGGTTCAATGGACATCTCCAGCACGGCTGATCCGAGGTGAGTTCTTGCGAGTTGGAATTTTCCGAGGCCACTACGGCCCTGGGGGCCAGTGATATGAAGGTCATATGGCGGCACTTGCTACCAAACATCGTCGCGCCAGTGATGGTCCAGACCACGCTTCTTGTCGCCGCTGCCATTCTCATTGAAGCCTGACTTAGCTACCTTGGCCGGGAACGCAGCCCCCCAACCAAGCTGGGGCAACATCCTGGCACTGGGCGGAACAGTCCTACATCGGGCGCGGTGGGTGGCCACGTTCCCCGGGGCATGCGCCCGAGCATGCAGGATATCGCAGGTGCTCTCACGAATAGCTCATGGATCCAGAGAATACTTCCCCCTGGTCTTCGGTGGCCGAGGCCGCCGGGGCAACAGGGGGACCTCACAGGGAGGGGATTCGCATCAGGGAACAGCTGCTGGAACAGGTGAAGAGGATGGGGTTCTGTCTCATGGGAGTGGCAGATCCCGCGCAGTTCGAGGGCCACCCCAGGGTGAGCAGGAGCCCCGAAGGTGACGAGTACGCTCCTCACCCAAGGGAGATCTGGTCCGGCTGCCGATCGGTGGTCGTGATCGGTCTGCACTGCCATGGCGAAGTCCATGATGCCCTGGTAAGATTCGAAAGCTCCAGGGCCCTATTCTACATGGAAATCATCGCACACCGCCTGTACCGGGTTCGACAATGGTTGCAGGAGGAAGGCTGGGAGGCACACCTGACCGAGGAGATTTCCATTAAGCGCGCCGCCGTGCTGGCGGGACTGGGATCCGTGGGTCGAAATACCCTCGTCGCCCATCCAGAGTACGGGTCCAACCTTCGCTTTGGGGTCCTGTTGACGGACATGGATCTCTCCCCAGACAAACCCAACGATCCCTTTACGGCCGCCGAGCGATGTGCCGATTGCCGCCTGTGTGAAGAGATCTGCCCGTCAGGGGCCATAGCAGACTACCAGGTGGACTTCTCCCGCTGCGTCATCCCTGCAGCCGAAGGTTGGCTGTCTGACGACGAACAGGATATCTTAGGGGCCCGTCGCATCCAGGAGCGTGGTGAGTACCTGGAGGTCGAATGCAACCTGTGCCAGAAGGTCTGCCCCCTCAACGGAGACAGGTAGCTACAGAGCCTCAACTCCCCACCTGCGGAATAGGATCCGATCGGGCGAGCCGCGAGCCCTGTGTTTCTGCTGGTGGTCTTTTCACATGCTTCTTCGAATTGTTCCTGTCCTGGACGACCTTTATATCATGGATTCTAAACACCTTCGCGTCTGGGGTCTGAAATGTGGGACCTGTGCTGCAGTGTCCCAGGAGAGGTCAATGAGGAAGATCTTAAGTCACACGAATGTCATGTTTTCTGCGTAGGATCTCACACCGGGTGGGTGTATAGTAGTAACCAGTAAACAGCACGATTGACACGCCCAGAACGCCAGATTCAGGAGAGGTGGGCCACCCCGGAAGGACCAGGAAGTTTTCTGAGCTTTCAGATGATAGGGATGTGACTTCGCCTGGATCCTGCTCAGTTTTCGATCCAGGAACAGTACGAGTGGGGGAGGGGTTTTGAATGATTCGTTCTGGTCGCTTACTATCTGTAGTTGCCCTCGGTTTGGTGATTCTGGCCGGCCTTGCGTTTGTCTACGCGGGGAGCGCCGGTGCCGTGGATTACAGGATGGTTCAGCAGGAACAGCTTGGTGAGGGGATCTACATACAGCACTATGAGTTGTTTGTGAATGGGACTACCCTGTTGGCCAAGAAGCTCACGGTCGACCTGGCCAATCCCCACCTGCAGATTCGGGCGATTCATCCGAGTGCAGGCTTCAACAATAGGCAGACGGTTCGCAACATGGCAGCCGAACAGGGTGCTGTGGCCGCGGTCAATGCCGACTTCTTCCACCTGACCAGCCCGGCCGCTCCCTTAGGCCTGCATGTGGAAGGTGGAGAGGTTCTCTCCAGCCCGGCCGACCACTCGTGGATGGGATTTGGACTCGACCTGGACCGGGTGGCGCACATTTTGAACTGGCGATTCCGGGGCGAGGTGATCACTTCAGGCGGTCAGCGCCACAAGCTCCACGGCTTCAACCAGACCTATTCGCCCGGGGGCATCTACCTTTATGATCGCAGCTGGGGCACCGAGGTCTCCTCGGTGTTCTTCGATGACCCCGTCTTGCAGGTCACCGTCCGCGACGGGATCATCACCCAGATCTTGAGAACCGAAAGGTCGGCAGCGATTCCCCCAGGTGGGTATGTCGTCGTGGCCGACGGGATCATGGAGGTCGATTTTCTGCTTCGATATGCGAGGCTTGGGACCAGCCTGGACTTTCTATTGAATATTGAACCGGATTTGCAGCTCGATACCGCAATAGGTGGACAGGCCCTTCTCGTGAAGGATGGGAAGCCCGTGGACCCGAGTCGACTCCGTTCTCCGGGAAGCACCCGGGCCTCCCGCACGGCCGTCGGAGCAGCTGGGGAGACGATCTTCTTCGTGACCATCGATGCAACACCGATTGCGCCGGGGGCGACGATGGAAGAACTGTCCGTGTTCATGAGCCGAATGGGAGCCGACCAGGCATTGAATCTGGACGGCGGGGGTTCAACGACCATGGTCGGACGCAGGCCTGGTGAGTTCGTGATGGAACTGATCAACCAGCCGCGGCACGGGAGCGAGCGCTCCCTGCCCAATGCCATCGGTGTGTTCAATGTCGCGCCCAGGGGGGCGGTTTCCACGCTGTATCTGCAGGGACCCGAGGCCCTGCTGGTGGGAACGGAGGCCACCTACCGGGTAACCGGCCATGACAGGCACTTTCATCCCGTGGCCATCCAACCCGCACAGCAGACCTGGGAGGTATCGGATCCGAACCTGGCCGAGGTGGTAGACGGCACGTTGCTCGCGAAGGCGCCGGGGGAGTTCAACCTGCTGGTCCGTTACGGGGGAGTCACGGAAACGAAGAGGATACGAGTCTTCGGCGGCGCGGACATCCTCGATTTCTCTGTTATTCCCGAGAGGATCAGCCTGCTACCTGGGCAATCTATGCGCCTGAGGGCTGAGGTCAGAATCGTGAGTGGGCTTACGCTTGTGACGGGGCCGGAGACGATCCAGTGGGAGACGGACCTGGGCCGTGTGCAGAACAACACTTATTATGCGACAGAAGAGGGGTTTGGAATCCTGCGGGCGGAGATCGACGGCAAGGTCCAGGAGGTTCCCATATTCATCGGGGGTACGCGGCATCCCTTCTTCACCTTCCGCGAGGGCCAGACGACGAGCTTTCGCAGTCATCCGGCAAATCTGCCCGGGGGTTTTGAGATCCAGAGGGATCCGGCCTACATCCACAGAGGCGAGGGCTCCGGGCGTCTCGACTACGACTTCAGCAGCGATGTGGATGAGCTGATGATCGCCTACGGACAGCTCGGCACGGGCCAGATCTCGATGGGATCTGGCAACCTGGGCATTTCGGCCCATGTATACGGAGACGGAAGCGGGTACTGGCTACGGGCAGAGATTCTCGACGCAGGCGGGACACGACGGTACGTCGATCTCGCCACTGCAATCGACTGGGAAGGTTGGAGCCGAGTACAGGGTGAGATCAATCCCAGCTGGCCGCAGCCCCTCATTTTCAGCAGCATATACGTCGTCCGGGAGCCCGGACATCGTGCCGAGGGCCGTCCCGAAACCGGTTCCATCTACATTGACTATGTTGAGACCATCAAGGGGTTGACGGAAAAAGACGAAGGGTACGTTGGCAGTACGGCGTTGAGCATGTGGGTCAACTCAACCCAGTACGAGCTCCGGGGGCAGCCGGGGACCATGGATGCGGCGCCCTTTATTGAAAGCGGGCGTACCTTTGTGCCCGTGCGATTCATGGGCGAGGCCTTCGATGCTGAATCGAACTGGACGGCCAATCCTCAGACTGGGCAGACGGAGCGCGTGTTCCTTGAGACCGAGGACCGCCTGATTATTCTCACCGTGGGGGAGTTCACGATGATTGTCGTGAATAAGGTGACCGGCACGACTGAGACCGTGGAGATGGATGTGACGCCGAGGATTACCGGTGGTCGCACCTACTTGCCCTTCCGCACCTTTGTCGAGGATGGTTTTGGTGGCCGGGTCGACTTCTCCACCGAGGCCGATACCGGTTATGTCGATCGTGTGTGGGTGGAGGGTTAAAAAAAGGGGCCCGGCCCATTGCGTGACACTGCATCGGCTTCCGTTTCGACGTCGAGAGACTGAACAGAATGCTACGCCATCGCCCTCCCTGCTGCAGGGAGGGCGATCGGGTATCTGGCCCGGCCCCACAGCTGGAGAGGCGCCCGTCGAAATCGAAGATGGCAGGATTCAAACCCTCCAGGAAGATGAGCCAGACACAGATTTAGATGACTTCTAGAGGCGCACCCATCGCCACTACTTGGCCTGTTCCAGCATTCCCACCCGGCCCCACAACATCTCTGCCTCGGTCAAATGGTGAGTGCATAGAGAAATGGTTCTCCCCTTGTGCCTGCGAGCTTGCTTGTGAGCAAGGCAGGTGGCCACACCCGGGGGGCGCACTTCAACCGCTGCTTTATCCCGCGGCTGTAGGTTCCGACCCGGTCCGTAGAGCACCCGGACAGTCCGAACATGTCCAGAAGGTGTGCGATCCGTTCACCGATCGCCTCGGAGGGGATCCCGTACAGGCCAGAAAGACCCGGCTCGGTCATCCAGGGCGAGGCTTCGGTCAGCGCCCAGAATGCGCCCGTAC
>SKXF01000173.1 GCA_007128555.1 Clostridia bacterium
CGTCGATCTCGTCGGCGAGCTCCTTTATGGCGGCGAGGTCAGGTATGGTGCCGACGCAGTTGGAGGCGCCGCTCACGGCGATGATCCGGGTCCGACGGTTGATCTTGGCGCGGAAGTCATCCATGTCCAGGGTGCATTCGGGCAGGTTCATGGCGACACTTCTGACCACGGCTCCCTGTTCGCGCAGGTCGAGCCAGGGGTCGCGGTTTGCCTCGTGGTCCAAGTCTGTCACCAGGACTTCGTCGCCGGGGCGGATCTGGCGGCCAAGGCTCCGGGCCAGGGTGTAGTTCAACGTGGTCATGTTAGCCCCGAAGGCGATTTCGTTGGGGTCGGAGCCGAGCAGCGCCGCCACCTTAGCGCGGCTTGAGCTGACAACTTCGTTGGTGCGTTCGCTGGTGAGGAAGGCACCACCGCGGTTGGCATTTTGCTCGGTGAAGTATTTGCGTTGGGCCTCAATAACCGTCTCGGGGACCTGGGTTCCGCCGGGTCCGTCAAAATACGCAGCCGGGAAGCCATTGACTTCCAGCTGCAGTGATGGAAACATACGGCGAATGCGGTTTACATCATATTTCATGCGAATCCCTTCCTCCCATTTGCTAGGGTCAGTCATACCTTCTACGAATGATCTGGGGTTCCTGCGCAGCTAGTGAGGGTGTCGGACCGCGACTTCATCGCCGCTTCGATGCAGTCCCATGACGGCAACAAACAGCACACATGAAAAGGCCAGCGCCATGATGAACGGCGACAATGATCCGGCGACCTCCTTGAGGTAGCCTGCAGCGGGCATCATCAGGGCAGAGGCAATCATGCTGATCGTGCCGGCGGCTCCGAGGGCCCGCGCCCGGATGCCCTCATCGAGGGCCACGATCCGAAATGTGTCCATGCTGATGATGGCGAACTGAAAGGAGACGCCCATGAGTATGTAACCGGCTATGATGCCCGTGATGCTGCCCTGCAGCGACCACATGATTGCGCTCAGCCCCAGCAGGAGACAGCTCACGGCCAGGGTGCGGTAGGCGCCGAAGCGCTCCACCGTCCTGCCCGCCAGGGGGCTCACTGCAGCCGTGGCGCAGGCACCGATGGCGTAGTAGGTGTTGATCTGGTACCGGCTCAGGTGCAGGTAGTCATTGGCATGTAGGGCAAGAAAGGGTCCCCACATGGTCAGGTTCAGGATGATCTGAAAGGCGCCCGAGATCAGGGTCACTTTCAGCAGCCGGCCTTTCAGTATGGAAGCAAAGGCGAAGGGGGCGAGGGTGGTTCCCCGGGGCCTGGTTTCCTTGAGGAAGCGGTGCCGGGCTGCGCCAGCGATCAGCCAGATGGCGGCGGTGATCAGCATCACGTTCTGCCCGCCGAGGCGGGGAACGAGCTGGCCGCCCACCAGGGGGCCGATGATGGTGGCCGTGGCAATGAACAGGTGAACCGTTCCGAAGGCCCGTCCCCGGAGCTTGGAGGAGACGGACTCTCCTATGACGGCCGGGAAGACGGGATGTTGAAGCCCCGAGAGGGTGGAGTAGATCACGTAGGCGGCCAGAAAGGGCATCCACGAGGTCATCCTGGCGGCGAAGGCCAGGGCCAGGGCAGCGGCATAGAGGGGATATACAGCGATGGGAAAACGCCCGAAACGGTCCGTCCAGATCCCCCCCACGTACTGTCCCACGGCACCGCCGGCTGTCCAGGCGGCGACGCCAATGCTCACCTGCAGGTCGGTGGCACCAAGGTCTCGTAGGATCAGTGCCAGGATGGGCATCCACAGCATGATGGAGCCCACGTTGACGGCTGATGTTCCCGCCATGATGGGGACATTGCCCCATTGTTGCAGCAATGCCGTGCGGCGAAGGCGAGTGGGATAGAGATCCATGGATCAAGGCACCTCCCTGTGGGCTGGTTCAAATCTATCCCACAGCCCCATGGGACTGCAATGGGGGAGACGAATCCCATGGAATTTTCCAGGGGCTACTCACATCCATACCGCACCATGAAAAGAGATGGTATTGCTCCACCGATCTTCCCGGTTGACGCGGCAGGAAAGAACCGGGCCAGCACCGAAGCCTAACAGCATACCATCGTGCGATAGGGAGGCGGAGATCGTGTCTGGATCGGCAGGGATTACGGAGAAAATCCGACAGAAAGCCCGGGAGTTGAACATAGATCTCATCGGCGCCATCCCGTCCGAATGGATGGATGAGTTCGCGGGCATGGAGGTGAACTGGGATAGATGGGGGACCATGAAGAGCCCGCGGGACTACCTGCCTGACGCCCGGTCCGTCGTGGTGGTGGCCGAGGTGGCATTCGGTCCGACCATCGATCTGGCGGTGAAAAGACGCGGAGGCTGGAACTACGTCGGCTACAAGCCCCTCGAGTTGGATACCTGGGAGATCGGCAGTTACCTGCAATCACTGGGCTACCAGGCAGAGGTGTTTGCCTCTCATTTGTCGACGCTTACATCATGTGCCAAAGATGCCAGCAGGTTTGCCCCGTTCTCTTTGGCCAACAGAGGGAACACCTGGGACCTGAGAGCAAGGGCCTGTGATGAGGGAGGCGGAGAAGTGCCTCGTTACACCAGCGACTGCAAGGGTCTAGTTGATGAAACCGATGGCTTGTCGTGCGCCCATGATTAGGTCATCGGTGGGGCTGTGCCGCCAGGCCATCATGTTGATGGCCACACAAGCCCGATGTCGTGCTTTTGACGTAGTGCGGTTCGATTGCATGGTGACTACGGACCGAACTGCTAATGCAAACTGGGGTAAGCACACCTGTCGTCGCCTGCCAGCTTCCAACGTCGCGGGTGTCGCTGGTGGGATGCAGGGTGCTTCGACGTAAGGCGGCTGCGGATTGCCCCCAGCCGCCTCGATCCATGGGCACATGACCAGCGCGGCAAACCTGTTTCGGGTCCTGTCCACTGGCACGGGTATCCGAGATTCCCACCGCGTTCCCTGATCACCCGTTCAGTATCTCCTCAACAACTCTGGTGCGCCTGGCATCGACCAGGGAGAAATCCATGGCCGGCACGTAGTAGTCTTCCAGGCGACGGTGAGAGGCCTTCGCCTCTGACAGTTCGGATATGGCTCGATGCAACGCACTCTCTGCAGCATTGTGCAGTTCCATCGCCGTGGATGATAGCGCCCGGGACAGTCGGTCGGCGGAAGATGCATTCTGCAGCAAGCCTGCCTTGTTGGAGACGTATTGGGCCGTGCCGGTTTGAACGGTCACGATGCACAGGCCGAGGTCTGGAAAGAAGCAGTGTTCCAATTTTTCGGGATCCAGGCCACAGTGAAAGACCCAGCATTTCATCTGCTTCATTCGCGCCAGGTTCAGAGCCTGCTTGACGGCCAGGTCCGAGATGAGGGACGTATCATCCTCGATGACCCAGCAGGCGTCCGCGCTCTCGGAAAGACGTCCCACCCCGGTGACAGTGCCCTGGGGGGTGACGCCGGAGAGAAACAGGTGCCGTTCCCGGGACAGGTGGGGGGCGTGGTCCTCGCGCCGCTCACAGGAGAGGATGAAGTCCATCATCTCGTCCACCTGCCTGGTGACCGCATCCATGTCGACAAAACTGTGGGTCAGAAGGAGATGGTCGCGAGTCTGAAGGCAGGTACCGGCTCCGCCCAGGTGAGCGAAGGCGGCAGCGAAATGGGCTGCCGTTTCTCGGCTGATGGTCTCGATGGCCTCCTGGCTGGCCTGCAATGTGGATGCATCCCAGTATTCACCCAGGTTGATGATCTGGTCTGTGACCCCCGGGTTCTGGGGATCCATCGTGTGGGGGCTGGTCCCGTCCATCACGGCGACGCCGATCTCCGGAAAGTGCACAGCATCGGTGGAACCGGTGTCCGAGGCGCAGATATGGTGTTCGACTGCGTAGCCTTGCTCGGTCATTTCCCGGGCAATATGGTTCATGAACGTTGATTTTCCCACCCCCGGGCCGCCTTTGAGGATATATACGCTCTTTGCTGCACTCCCTGCTATGTGTTCAAAGAAGGAGTGGAAGCCGTAGCGGGTGTTGCCGCCAGGAAAAAACACGTGACCTTCACCCCGGTTGCGGTAATCGGCCTCAATCATTCGCATGCGATCACGTCCCTTCGGTTTATTGAGCGGGGTTGGTCGGGAAACCTATCAAGGGTCCGTATTTAATATGCGTCCCCAGGAGAATGATTCATGGTGAGGATGCGGTGGTTATGAAGACGTTCATTGGCGATGTCGGCTACATGCCTCCGATGCTGGCCGGGCGTTGGGAAGAACCCGTAGGTGACCCGGCATGGTCCTATGAGTTGAAATATGATGGTGTCCGGGTGATTGCGTGCGCAGATTCTGGGACGATTCGGCTCTACTCCCGGACCGGGCGCGATCTTCAGGGTTTTCCCGAGATCGATAGCCTGGGAGATCGGTTGAAGGTTTCCCGGGCAGTGCTCGACGGAGAGCTGGTGGTTCTCGGCGACGATGGGCGTCCCTGTTTTACCTCGACGATGAAGAGGCTGCGACGTCGCAGAGCGATGGGCCCAGAAGGGCGGGTGTATCTTTTTGACGCCCTGGTGTGGGATGCCAGCGATCTGAGGGATGAGGGTCTCGAACGGCGACGGGAGATACTGCTCACTGGCGTGGATTGGGGCGGTTCGGTGCATTACTCCCCGAGCGTTGGGGGGGACATGGGATCGGACCTTCTCCGGCGGGCCGACCTGCTGGGCTTTGAGGGTGTGATGGCCAAGAGACGCGACAGCCCCTACGTGCACGGTCGCAGTCATAGCTGGCGAAAGATCAGGCTCTATGCCACTGCGCGGGTGGTCATCGGCGGACTGGCGCGAAGTGAGGAGGTTTCCGTCCTGGTCGGGGTGGTAGACGGCGGGGTATACCGGTACCTGGGACGGGTGTCGGTGCCCCGTTCTCACGGGGACCTGGAGGAGCTTGCCTGTCTGAGGAGGCGCAGTCGGCGCGCCGATTCCCCCTTCGCGAACTGCAGTGCCGGCGACGTGGACTGGGTGGAGCCGACCCGGCTCTGCCGGGTCCGATATGCAGAGATCACCCCCGGGGGCAGGCTGCGCCATCCCGTCTATGCGGGTTTGATCTGCCCCCCTGCGAACGCGTCCGACTGGTCGCAGCTGGAGCGAAACAGGGCCCTGGACCCTGATTCGACGGACAAGGGGGTGACGGTAGACTTCCGCCCGGATAGGGTTTTGCGTGACATGGGGATTGAGATGCCGGCCACGAGAGCCTCCGTCTCGATCGAGAATCGGGAGGTGCCCCTGACCAACCTGCAGAAGGTCCTCTGGCCCGACATCGGTCTGACCAAGGGAGATGTGATCGCCTATTATCGCGTGATATCCGGGGGATTGCTCCGCTACATCCGCGGGCGACCATTGAAGGTGACCCGGCATCCCGATGGACCCTCGGGAGAGGGTTTCTTCCAGAGGCGGATCCCACCCAACAGCCCCCCCTGGCTGAGGGCCGTGGAGGTGGAGGATCGCCAGTACGTGGTGTGCGACGACGTAGCGACCCTGATCTGGCTGGTCAACTCAGCCGCTTTTGAGATTCATCCTTTGCCCTTCCGTCACCCGGACCAGGGGCCGGACCTACTGCTGATGGACCTCGATCCCGCCGTTCCTGCCGGCCTGGCCGAGGCTTGCCGCGGAGCCGTGCTCATCGAGCAACTGCTCAGTGAAATGGGCATATCCAGCTGGGTCAAGACCTCGGGTGGCAGGGGTGTTCACGTCGTCGTCCCCCTCGAAACCGGGTGCACCGAGGAGCAGGTTACCTCCCTGGCCCACATCCTGGGGCAGTTCCTGGTGCTGATCCGCGGTGATCTTTTCACCATTGAGCGTTCCCGGGGCAGAAGGAGGGGCAAGGTATATGTTGACTACCTGCAGAACCGAAGGGGAGCCACGGTGATTGCCCCGTACTGCATCCGGCCGCGCGAGGGTGCGCCTGTCTCAACACCGGTGACCTGGGACGAGATGTACAGGGCATTGCGGGGCGAGCCCCCGATCTTCTCGCCGGATGCAGTGGTTGACCGGTTCATCCGTAAGGGCGATCTCTGGAAGGACCTTCTTGCTGTGCGTCACCCGGTAGAGGGAATATTGCAGAGATTGCGGGAACGATACGAGGGGAGGTAATGTTCGTGCGCAGCATATGGAAGGGAACCATAAGCTTTGGCCTGGTGAGCATTCCCGTTCGGTTGTATCCTGCTACCGGACGCCAGGATGTTCGGTTTAACCTGCTTCACAAGACGTGTCACGGGAGGTTGAACTATCGCAGGTTCTGTCCCCAGTGCAGCGAGGAGGTTCCCCACGAAGACACGGTGCGGGGTTATGAGTACGAACCCGATCGCTATGTCATCATTGAAGACAGTGATATCGAGAACCTGTCGGGACGGCAGAATCGGCAGATTGAACTGGTCAGTTTTGTTCGACTGGCCGAGATCGACCCCGTGTACTACGATCGAACCTATCACGTGATTCCCGAGAACCTGGGGCAGAAGCCCTACGCACTACTGGCCCAGGCGATGGATGAGGCCGCGAGGGTGGGAATTGGCAGGTTCTCGTTGAGGAAGAAGCCCCACCTTGTGGCCCTGCGGATCAAGGGGGATGGCCTGTTGGTGGAAACCATGTTCTATCACGATGAGGTGAGGGCTATTGATGGCACAGGCAGCGGAGCCGGCGAGGTCGAGGTGCAC
>SKXF01000244.1 GCA_007128555.1 Clostridia bacterium
CTGGTGGTGCCTCGTTGAACGCCTTCTTGATCTGTTCAAGGACCTGCAGTACATCCCTCAGTTGACGGGGCTGGTTGACTTCCCAGTCCTTCTGTGGTGCAAGTCGAATGCGTGCTCCGTTTGCCCCACCCCGCTTGTCCGAGCCGCGGAACGTGGATGCTGACGCCCACGCCGTGCCGACGAGCTGGGAGACCGACAGGCCCGAAGCTGCAATTTTGGCCTTGAGATCCGCGATATCCTGTTCATCCACCAGCTCATGATCGACTGCGGGGACCGGGTCCTGCCAGATCAGATCCTCCCCAGGAACCTCGGGACCAAGATAGCGTGAACGCGGACCCATATCACGGTGGGTCAGCTTGAACCATGCCCGGGCGAAGGCGTCTGCGAACTCATCGGGGTTTTGCAGGTAGCGCCGCGCAATCGGTTCGTAGATCGGGTCGTAGCGCAGGGAAAGGTCCGCCGTGGTCATCATCGGTCGGCGTTTCTTCGACGGGTCATGGGCATCAATCACCATGTCCTCTTCCTCTACGTCCTTGGCCAGCCACTGTTTTGCACCTGCGGGGCTCTCGACCAGCTCCCACTCGTACTTGAACAGCACTTTTAGATAGCCTGTGTCCCATTTGATCGGGTTGGGTTTCCAGGCGCCCTCGATGCCGCTGGTGATGGTATCGGGGCCCTTGCCGCTTCCGAAGGTGCTCTTCCAGCCCAAACCCTGTTCCTCGATGGGAGCGGCCTCCGGTTCCGAGCCGACGAGGGCAGGATCTCCTGCGCCATGACACTTGCCGAAGGTATGTCCGCCAGCGACAAGGGCCACGGTCTCTTCATCGTTCATGGCCATGCGTGCGAAGGTCTCTCGAACATCACGACCGGAGGCGACCGGATCCGGGTTGCCGTCTGGCCCTTCCGGATTAACGTAGATCAGGCCCATCTGCACAGCAGCCAGGGGATTCTCGAGATTACGGTCGGTCGAGTAACGGTCGTCACCAAGCCACTCGTCCTCAGAGCCCCAGTATATGTCCTCTTCCGGCTCCCAGACATCCTCGCGACCGCCGGCGAAGCCGAAGGTCGGCAAACCCATCGATTCAATGGCGCAATTGCCGGCAAGGATCATCAGGTCAGCCCAGGAAAGCCTGGCGCCGTATTTCTGCTTAATCGGCCAGAGCAGACGGCGCGCCTTGTCGAGATTCGCGTTGTCGGGCCAGCTGTTGAGGGGCGCGAGGCGTTGGGCACCAGAGCCGGCACCGCCGCGGCCGTCCCCCTGGCGGTACGTGCCTGCGCTGTGCCAGGCCATCCGTATGAAGAGCGGACCGTAGTGGCCGTAATCAGCAGGCCACCACTCCTGTGAGTCGGTCATCAACGCATGCAGGTCCTTCTTCACGGCCTCCAGGTCAAGTTCCTCGAATGCTTCAGCATAGTTGAACCCAAGGTTCATGGGATTGCCCAGGTTGGAGTGCTGATGAAGAATCTTGAGGTTCAGCTGATTGGGCCACCAGTCCCTGTTCGAAGTGCCACCGCCTGCAGGGGCATCTCCCCTTTTGCCTGTTACCGGACATCTTCCATCCATAAGATACCCTCCTTATTGGTCCATCTGTCGGACAAGATCTTGGCCGTGGTTTACGCGGTAATGTGGCGGACAACGGTGAACGTGCCGAAAAACGCCGGCATGCATCCGTCGTCGCCCACACGATCAGCAGTCAACGTCTCAAGTGCCGCACGTCCCATTGGAACATGGGTCCGCGAGCTCAGACGTCACGATGTTTGTCCACAACCGTGCGACGCACCTATGGCGGGTCCGCCCCTGTGTGGTGAAACGGTACTCGTGTGACATCTCATGGACTTCATAGCAATCTTCCACTTCTTACAGTACGTTTCCTACCCAAAGATGAAATGCAATACCTCCCTGCCCTGAGGCAGTGGTTCAATGTGAATCTACCCCAAAGCACCTCGCCTGTCCACCATGCGCACCGGCTGTGAGCGGTATCAGACCTCAAGAAGATCCTCCCTGATCCCGGCCCCGTGCTCTGCAGATACGGCACCAGGTTCTCAACCGTCATGGCGTCAATCCCCGGTGCTCCCCCTATGACTGCACGCGCTTATAGCCTCGTATCCTATTGTGCCGTGACACGACCTGTTCCATCAATCTCCGTTCCCCGGTTTCGCGGGATGGACCTTCGGGCCTTGCTGGCCCGACTCCAGGCCCTGAGCCTTCACCATCTCCTCCTGGAGGCTGCTCCCGTGGGACTACCCGTCAACCGCAACCTCCACTCGCCACCCGGGAAACGGATCATCCCATCAGGGGTGTGCCCTGGTCCTGGGCCGCGGTTCCTCTTCCGGTTTAGAACCTGGAACCTTCATGCTCATTACTCAGCCCGGCGCAGTCGTTATCGAGCCTCGAACTCCTCGGTAGCCGCCCTGAGAAGCGCGGGGTCGGTGAGACAGTCAAGGGCCGTCATCGCCAGGGCCGCAGCTGCCAGCTCCATTCCCCTTCGCCCCTCCTCGCTGGCCGCGGCCTCAAGGAATTCGGTACTGTGCCCTGCCACCCCGGAAGGGGCGATGGTCACGTAAGGATGGATGGAGGGAACCACCTGGCTCACGTTGCCCATGTCCGTCGATCCACCACCAGCACGGGGTTTGTTGTCGATCTTCTCTCCCAGGAGCTCAAAATTGCCCACGTAAGCGTCGGCCAGGGCCCCATTGCTCACCAGGTTGGCGTAACGGTTGGCCGTGGTGCGGAACTCAACCTGGCAACCGGTCCCGAGGGCCGCACCCCTGGCGCAGTCCTTGACCCTCTCCACCACCTCGTCGAGGTAGTCCACATCCGATGCCCGAACATACATCCGAACCTGGGTAAAATCCGGTACGATATTCGGCGCCTTCCCTCCCTCGGTGATCACACCGTGAATGCGAACATCGTCCGTCAGGTGCTGCCGCAGGGCATTCCAGGCGTTGAAGGTGAGCATGGCCGCCTCCAGGGCATTTCTGCCCTTGTCCGGCGAACCCGCGGCATGGGAGGCCTTGCCGTGATAGGTGATCTCCATGGCCTCCCGGGCCAGGCTGGTGGACCGGGACCCGTTGGCGGTCGAGGGATGGATCATCATGGCACAGTCGACGTCATCGAACAGCCCCGCCTCGACCATGAGAACCTTACCTCCGGCGTCATCGACAGCACCCTCCTCGGCGGGCGTCCCGAGGACCAGTACCGTTCCCTGGAGCCCAGGTCCTGAGGCTTCAAGGGCCCGCTTCAGGGCAACCCCGGCCCCGATGCCAGCGGTACCGATGATGTTGTGTCCGCATGCGTGCCCCATGCCCGGCAGGGCATCGTACTCGGCCAGGATGGCAACCGTCGGGCCCTCTCCATCGCCCCAGCTGGCGCGGAAGCTGGTCTGCATCCCGGCCACGCCTCGCTCCACGGCGAAACCATGGTCGCAGAGAAAATCGGCCAGCAGTTTTGCAGCTTTGTGCTCCTGGTGCCCGATCTCTGGGTCGCGGTGCATCTCGAGGGCCATGTCCCACAATGCCTCGGACAGGCAATCCACTTCCTTGCGAATTCTCTCCTTGATTTGATCATCCGCCATGCTTTCTCTCCTCTCTGTATGTATGCCTGATTCATCATTCCTCGATTGCGGCAGCTTATCCTCCCAGCAAGCTGAGAAGACGCCCGCCACGCGGTCGGCCAGCGTCCTGATTCCAGTCATGGGTCCTGCGGGGCGTGTGAGCGGTACCTTCCAGGGGACGGGTCCCGTGAGAAAAGCCTAACGGTGGAATCACCCGGCCATGCCTCTGGGAACCTGAAACAGCCGGGGCGTGATGGATCCAACGCCGGTCCACACGACAGTCCATGGTTTCAGGATAGGGTTAGACTGGGGAAGCTTTTCCTGCGGAGGTTGCCCAGCACGGTCAGCGGAGACGTTCTCCACACTGGCTGCAGTACCGGGCCTCGGCCGAGTTCCACCTGCCACAACCCCGGCACAGGAGATCTTCTTCCCTGCTTGCCGGCGCAGGATCTCGGCGGGTCACATCTGCCTGGCACGAACTGCAGTATCGAGCGTTCCAGGCGATCTCGGCATGACACTCCGGACAGTGCTTCGTCGAACGGATATCCTGCCTGGAAGCCCCGGTTGGCTCGTAAGCTGCTTCATCATCGATTCTCCCTGGAGGCCGAACGAGCAAATAGGCAATGAAGGCAATGGGCCCCAGCGCCAGCACGACCAGCGCCCACAGGCAACCGATGCTCGATTCGTATCGCTCGCTGGCATCGGAGTACACCCAGAACACCGCAATCCATGACAGCACCCACAACGCCAGTACGATGATCCCACCCATTGGATCGCCTCCCAAAGGTTGCTCATACTACAACCAGTCTTGTGCTTGTTTCATACTGACGCAAACAAGGGCGGGCGGGTTTCACCGGGAGGGCCCCTTCGTCCTCCCGGTGAGTACCGCTACGGGTGTCCCCTTGTTACGTGAGAGGGGAAACAGGGCGGAGACCATTCAGATATCATGAGCGCCTACCGGTTGAAGAGCATTCAGCAGAAGCAGGCCTGATTGGACGATTGGCCGGTTCGGCCTTGCTGCCTGTTGCGAAGGGGAAGATGACGTGAAGGAACGGGCCCCGGCAGGAATCCCCGGGGCCCGCACCACCCTCACCTGGGCACATGGCTATCGCCTCAACGATTCTCCAGGTACCTCGATAAAAACGCAGCTGCCTCGGCCCTCGTCGCCTCCCGGTGCGGGGCAAACAGGTTCCCGGGCATGCCCATGACGATACCCAGGTCGGACAGAGCAGCGACATGTCCAGCTGCCCAGTGAGGGACCTGCCCTGCATCTTCAAACTGGGGGTCACGGGCCAGGGGGGCCAGCCCCAGCGCCCTTGAGATCATCACGGCCACCTCGGCCCTGGTCACGGCAGCATGGGGCCGGAAGGAGGCGCCCCCATCTCCTGGAACCAACCCGCCCAAGACCGCCGCCTCAACATGGGACCTCGCCCACCCAGAGATGTCCCCTGCGTCGTCAAACAGGACATCGATCCGCCTGGCAGGCTGGGGGCTGCGACCCGACAGGTCGACCAGCAGCCTGGTGAACTGTTCGCGGCTCAGGGTGTCATCGGGTCGGAACGTCGTACCGCGATCGTCATCTACGGGATGGACCTCGGATAGAAAGAGAACGTACCCCTCGGCCCAGTGCCCGTCGATGTCTGCGAACGTGTCCCTGGTGCCCATCAGCAGCTCAGCAGGCCGATCCAGCCGGGCCACAACCTGCCCCCGATGCGTATCTACGGCGGTCGGTATCGGAATCCACGTGTCCAACGTGTCGTGGTAGTCGTGCACGAAAATCCGTTCGGGATCGCCTTCCTCCCGGTAGCTCAGCGTCACCGTTACCGGTTCATCGAACGCTTCCAGGTCAACGGGCTCACCTGTGTCAACGATCTGGCGGGCACGGACCTCGAACACCAGGCCGCCGACGGGAGAACCCATCCTCCATTCCTCCGGGTCCGCATACCGGGCGCTCACCCCGAGCTCGACGGGCCCGGGAACAGCGAAGGGCGGTATGAGAAGCTCAATCATCCCCGGTACGTTCAGCATGCCGCCGGAATCGGGGTCGATGACCCTGCTTTCGTAGGGAAGGGGAAGAACCTCATCGAACACCGCGATCAATTGGCGATTCGAGCGGGCATAGAAGCGATACACCGGATCAGTCTCAACATAGTCTCCGTCCTCGAGCCAACCGATGAACGCGTAACCGGATGCCGGCACCGCTTCAAGGCGGACAGGGGCGTTGTCCCTGAAGGTACCGCTGCCCTCCACCGTTCCAGCACCGGCCGGGTCCACCGAGGTACTGATGGTGCGGCGCGCAATCCGGCGGCTGAAGTATGCCTCCACCGTCACATCTTCGGTCACGTTGGAATCCACCCGGGCTGCCGTCGTGACGCCATCGCTCCACCGCGTGAACCGGTAGCCGGAATTCGGGACAGCTGCCACCTCGGTACCGTCGTCGCCGTGGGCCACGGCCTGGTCCGTCGCACCGTCTATGCTCCCGTTGGCGCCTGCAGTGTAGGTCAGGGTGTGGAACACCCCATCGGTCGTGAAGGCTACCTGGGGGCCGTATCCTGCGCCCGCACGGTTGGCAGCGTAGGCCCGAGCGTAGTAGGTGGTGTCGGCGTCCAGGCCGGTCATGTTGCTCACAAAGCCGCCCTCCCCCGTTCCCCCGTCGTCGGAGACGTTTCCTTCGGGATGGCTCTGCAGCGTGGGCATGGACGAGGTACTCCACACCAGGCCCCTGGCCGTTACATCGGCTCCGCCATCGCAGCTGACGTGACCACCCGACGTCGCACTGCCCGCGGTGATGTCGGACACGGCTGCCGTCGAGCTGACAGAGGGCGGCGAAACGAAGCCGAACACCACCGTACCGTCTTCGGTGATCGCTCCGGTGGTGTAGGCGCTTCCATCCCAGGATCCCGTCGGACTGGTCCCACCAACGACCGGTGACACCTGGTTCCCATCATCAGGCATCACCGTGAAGGTCGTTGCACTACCGATCTCGACGCCGCGGATCTCCGGGGTGACCGTCCCTCCTGGCCCCCAGGATGCGGTGACGGTCCTCCCAAAGGTCACACCATCATGTTCAAAGATCTCGATATCAGCGTTC
>SKXF01000376.1 GCA_007128555.1 Clostridia bacterium
TGCCGTCTATGCCCTGGGTGGGAGACCGGCCACCTTCGTGGATCTCGGCGGCGGAGTGACGGCAGAGCGTACGGCGGCTGCCCTGAGGATTGGGGCAGCATCTTCCGGCGTCGAGGGGATCATCATCAATGTTTTCGGAGGCATCAACAATTGTGAGGTGATGGCGCGGGGCATCGTCGAGGTCCTCCGAAGTGAGGGCTTGCGCCAGCCGCTCATGGTGAAAATGCGGGGGTTCTCCCAGGATGCGGGATGGAGCCTCCTTGCCGAGGAGGGGGTTCCGGTGGTGAAGCTGGGCACGACGGGCGAGGCGGCAGCCGGACTGTTGAAGTTGATGAAACCTGGGAGGTGAGGCCGATGGCTATTCTGGTAGACGCAGCGTCCAACGTGATCATGCAGGGAATGACCGGCCGGCAGGGGCAATACCACACGGACCGGATGCTCAGGTACGGAGCTCGATTGACGGGCGGGGTTGTTCCAGGTCGCGGTGGAATGGAAGTTGAGGGCCTGCCGGTGTATGACACGGTGGCTGAAGCCGCCGACGCCGGGGAGATCGATGTTTCGCTTGTATTGGTGCCTCCCCCATTTGTCCTGGAGGCGGTGGCAGAGGCTGCGGATGAGGGGATCCCCCTGGTCGTGGTGGTGACCGAGGGCGTACCCGTTCTGGATTCGGTCCGAATGCTTTCCGTGGTGCAGAGCCGGGGTTCGAGGGTCGTCGGTCCCAACAGTATCGGGGTGATCAGTCCGGGGAAGAGCAAGGTGGGGATCATGCCCGGGAACATCTACCATCCGGGTCCCGTGGGCGTTGTCTCCCGCAGCGGGACGCTGACCCACGAGGTGTCCTCAAATCTCACCTACAACGGGATCGGGCAGTCGACCTGCCTGGGCATTGGCGGAGACCCGGTGGTGGGCACAACGTTTGTGGATGCCCTGGAGTTGTTCGCGGAGGATCCGGAGACCGAGGTCGTGGTGCTCGTGGGTGAGATTGGGGGAACGGCCGAGCAGGATGCAGCAGATTACCTGAGGATGGGGTATACGAAACCGGTCATCGCCTACATAGCCGGCCAGAATGTTCCCTACCAGAAGCGGATGGGACATGCAGGGGCGATCGTGGAAGGCGAGATGGCGAAGGCCTCCGTGAAGAGGGAGTATCTCCGTGAGGCCGGGGTCACGGTTGTTCCGTTGGTGGATGATATCGTTTCCGAGGTGCGGGCTGCCCTGTCGCGATGAGGAGGATGGGCGCGGCCCAGCTACAGTCGCGCCCATGTCGATTCACTGGGGCTGGTGGTGTATGTACAGGGGACTGCTCCAGGCCATTTCTCCGTCTTCCTGCATCACGCGGACGTAGTAGGGATTCAGACCGGGTAGGGCCTCAGAATCGACGAACGTCAGTCGGACTTCTTCGGGGCCGGGGACGCAGCGAGCGAGTGATACCTCCACCTGTTGCTGCACACCGCCAGCTTCTCTGACCAGGGCGCCGTGTTTCAAATCATCGAGGGTGAAGCGGAAACAGAGGGGTTCCGTATCGAACGTGAAGGTCCCACCGTGGCCGTCGACATCAACGAGCAGCCCGTCCAGGTCGCCCGAGGTGTGGGAATGCCAGGAGATCTTCCTCTCTGAGACGTCGGTGATGCCCTGGCGGGGATTGTCGAAGGCAAACTCGGTCACCTCTGCGAAACGGGCTCCTTTGACCCCCAGGGATCCATCCCAGTTTGTGTGCCGCCCCCGGCCCGTGATGCGGGCTCCACTCCAGGCGAGCCGGATCCGGGTTTCTGCGTGGCAATCTGGGAGGACGAGGGGGTGATCGTAGACCACGGTGTGTCCCCGGATAATCTGGACCGAATGCAGGGGCTGGGTCGCGGCCACATGTACATCGATGGATGGTGGCCGATTCGTGGTAAACTCGTCGCCCATGTGGTGCCCTTCACTCTGGACCGACAGGATGATCCGTTCTCCGGTCGTTGCGTAGGTTCGCCTTGCCCTGAGGGCCTCCCAGATCCCCTCTCGCGTGAGATCCTTGGCCAGGATGCCCGCCAGGCCTCCCCGGACACCGAAGGACGAGTCGGTGCCGTAGCTGGCCCCGGGGCGCCCGGTGTGATCGTCCCCGGCACCGATGACTCCCACTTTGCATCCCCTGTTCAGCGCCTCCTGCAGGAACCACTCGAATCGCCCATGGACCGAGCAGATTTCGATCAGGGGTTCGAGCTCTGGATCGTGGTAATCCAGGTTGGCGCGCCGACCCCCTATGTGGGGGATGATCAGGGCCTTCTCGTCGCGCAGGGTTTCGTACAGTTCACTGATCGGGTATCGGTCGAGATCAGCATCGGAACGGTCGGAAACCTGCCAGTGGCTTGACCGGTAGATCGGCTGATCATCGTCAAACCATAGAACGTTGTGGTCGCCGCCGGCAGGTGTGTTTCCGGACCATTCGTAGCCCAGGTAGGTGATGAACGTGCCGGGTTGATGGGATTTCCGAGTCCAGTTGCAGATCTCGCGCCAATCCTCCTCGGTGATCTGGAAATCATTGCCCTGGTGGGTGCACACGTCGACGCAGCTCACCTCGCGTGCGAAGGTGAAGTATTCCTGCACCGAGCCTGTGCCCACGGTGCTTTCCGTCTGACCGTGAAGGTCGGCCCAGTACAGGGTCAGGGGTGTTCTCTGTGTGAGGCACAGAATGGGATTGCCGATAGCCCTCATGTCGGTTTCGGGATCACAAGCCCGGATGCGATGGGTGCCGGGCTGGGTGAGCCGGATTCCATTCACCCTCTTCACTCCGCGTTCGGAGGGCGAGAAGATGAGGGCTTCTGGCAGCCCATGTAGCCCTTGCTGTTGTTCAAAGTTGACCGAGCCCGCATAGGTGCTGCTGGGATTGCCCCAGGCGTCTTCCGCCTTCACGGTCAGGGAGAAGGATTCTCCTTCGGTGACCTGGGAGGGACCTATGATGGCGAGCCGGTGAGCATCTCCACCGCTGATCTGCACCGTGGGCGAGGTCGGAACCCGCACGAAGACCCCCGTTTCGAAGGACTCCACCAGGACCCTGAACTCGAATCGGTTCTCACTGAAGGTCTGGGCCCGGGTGCCCGGTCCTCCGGCCCCTCTGTCTCCGTAGGTCATGATCACCTGGTCACCCTCCTTCAGGGAACCGTTGCTCACCGAGACGGTGACCACCCGGAACCAGGGGCGCATGTATCCCTTGTGCTCGTAGATGGCGTCAACGGACGCCTCTGCAGTTGTGCGAACGGTGAAGTAGTCTGCCTCCCCGGGAGCATGCATCTGGGGGGTGGCCCAGTCGCTGGCCAGCCGCATGGCTACCTTGATGCGCCCGCCGTTGTCTACTCCGTAGCGACCGACGGTGTACGTGATGCTCCAGGAACCGGTTTCACCGGCAGTGATCGGTCCATCCGGTGTCAGTGATGCTGTGCCATACCACAGGGAATCAGCCTCAGCATTGTCGGCGTGAAGGGGCATATTTCTAATCCTCCTATTCTATGGGACAAGTGAACGTACACTTTTGGCCTTGACGAATGTCCTCGATTCACCGCTGATCCGAGCTCTGTCGGGATTTCACGTGCCATGATCTTTGATTCGTCTTCCGATCTCCCTGGGGACCCCATGGTGATACCCGGGATCTCACGATGCTTCATTCGGTGGATCGCCTGGCAATCATAATGGCCCCTCTCGGGACCCGACCATCCTCCAGATCCGCCTGGGAAGGTGGTATCCAGGGGCTTCCGTGGGATGAGCTTGACCCTATGATCCAGGCCCCTGTTCATGCAGGCAGCAGGTTATGTCCATGCTTCAATCCCCCACCTCGCGTTACCTTAGCATTTGCACAGGTTTTTCTTTCACTCTCTATCTTGGAGGTCGGTGGTGGTTTTCCTGCTCACCGCAGGCATCCGAATTATCTCCCTGCGTTTCGGACAGAAGCTACCATCACTGCATGATCTTCAGAAGGACAATGATCACCAGGTTTCGAACTACTACTTACGTCGTACAAAATTGGGTCCGAAGAAGGAGCGAGTGCGGCCAGGCGTTTCGAGAGGGGCTCGGCGGCGTCGATGGGGTCACCCTGCAGGTGCCCATATCATCGTACCCTTCCCTGACATGGTTTGGGGTAGCAAGGGTAGTGAGGAGTGTAGCGAATGAAACTGACGGTGGATGCGAATATTTGGACCGGCCGCAGGGGTGGTCTGATTCGCCAGGGAAGGCTGGTTATCGAGCAGGGCAGGATCGTCAGCGTGGGAGCGCGTGTGAACTTCGGGGACGTGGATGATGGAGAATACATCGATGCATCCGATCAGTGGCTCATACCCGGGTTGATTGATTGCCACAGTCACCCAGTATTTGGTGAGGCCGGCCGGCGTTACGAGGATTATATCCGCGAGGACTCCGATGCCATGATGTTGCTACGTGCCGCCAAGAATGTCCAGGTACACCTCGCCGTGGGAGTAACCACGTTACGTGATAGCGGCGGGCGGAACAGAGTTACCATTGACCTCAGGCGAGGCATAGAACGCGGCTACGTATCCGGACCGCGAGTACTGGCTTCTGGACGGCCAATCACACCCACGGGGGGGCATTTCTGGTGGTGCAACCAGGAAGCCGATGGGCCGGACGAAGTCCGAAGAGCCGTTCGTCAACTTAACAAGGATGGGGCAGACTTCATAAAGATCATGGCCAGTGGTGGGGGTACCGCAGGCACCGACCCCACCAAGCCATACTTCACGTTAGAGGAGTTGCAGGCGATCGTGGATGAAGCCCATTCACTGGGGCTCCGTTGTTCGGCGCACTGCGAAGCGACTGCCTCGGTGGAGCGGGCAGTCAGGGCAGGAGTCGATACGATAGAACACGCAGGCTTTCAGGAGCCGGATGGTACGCGGACCTATCGTCCGGACGTGGTGGAGGAAATGGTCGCCAGGGGTCTCAGCTACTCGCCCACGATCCAGACTGCATATCGGGGTCTCGATAGGTACCGAGGGGAGCATGACGTCGTCGATCCGCGGATCGAGGCAGCCCGCTACAAGTTGACCCGCAAGCTGGAGAATTTACGATTAATGCTGGATGCCGGTGTGACGGTTGTGGCGGGTACCGATGCCATTTCGTGTTTCGGGGATTACGTCGTGGGTTTGGAACTGTTTACCTATGCCGGGATGAGTCCGGAGGATACACTGGTCAGCGCGACGTCGGCTGCTGCAAAGGTGCTCGGCCTGGACGACGTCGGGACACTCGGTGCAGGGATGGTAGCCGACTTCCTATTAATTGGTGGAGATCCGCTAGACAACATAGCGAACCTACGCAGATTGGACCAGATATTTCTTGCTGGTCGGAGGGTGGAGGTCACCGAAGCCATCAGGGCTGCGTTGCCAGAGGAGGCTCTCCCCGGACACCGAAGTGATGTAGCCGGAGCCCTGGCATGAGGACACGAGGAGGAGACCGTGTCGAGTGAACCTTGTTGCGCCAACGATGTGTACCCGGGATCAAGTCATGGTTACGGGATCACCGGTTCACATAGCAGACAACACCATAGAGCATTTTGAAAGGAGCAGAGCAATATGTCAGGACGCGAGGTTGTCAGTTTGCCTGGAGGTGGAGGGAACATACCCCTATCTCCGGGGATCAAGATCGGCAATTTGCTGTTTGCTTCCGGCCAGGTAGGAGTCGACAGGAAAACGCGCGACGTTCCCGATGATGTCGGTGAGCAGACGCGCAATTGCTTCAGGAACCTCGGTGCCGTGTTGGAGGCGGCAGGCGTAGGCTTTGAGGATGTTGTGAAGGTGCATGTTTTTCTGACCGATATGGATGACTTCCGTACGATGAACGAGGCCTATCGAGAGTTCTTCCCGATAGACCCTCCCGCCCGGACAACGGTTGGCATAAAAGGACTGGTTAGCGAGAAGTTCAAGGTCGAAATCGATCTCATTGCTGCTATAGGCGAAGGAGAATGTGACTGTTAGGACGGTATGCGGATGTGCTGTTGCGGGTGCTGTGGGAAGGCGTATCGCGGTCCATTCCCACAGCACCCGTTTCGTTGCGGCCTGCGATAGGTGATGCCACGGATTTACCTGATGAGGCAGGGACGCGCCTGGCTTCCGAGGAAACAGCAGGCGCATTGGAACAGTAGCCATGACAGAAGACGAATGGATCCCGTGTGGCCGCGTGGAGCCTGCATGTTGACGGCGTCCTTCCCTGGGGTGTGGATGAATGCCAGGAGACGGAGAGCAGGGTATTCATCTGTTGAAACAGAAGTCTTATACTCAGAAGGGTGAAGCTTATTGCTTGTATTGGAGACCGCCAACGGGATTTGGAGGTTTTACCATGGGACGTGTTAAGAAGATCCATGTCAATGAGATCAACTGCAAAGGATGTGAGATCTGTGTGGCCGTATGTCCCCGGGATGCCATAGAGATTTCACCTGATCTCAGCCAGAGGGGAGTCTATCCTCCCCGGGTCAGGGACCTTTCGCAATGTACCGGGTGCAAACTCTGTGAGTTGCACTGCCCAGATTTTGCAATAGCCATCGAAGTGGGGAGTGAGAATGTTGACAGTAAAGCCGGGTAAGTATTTCTGGCAGGGGAACCAGGCCTGTGTTGAGGGTGCGGTGGCCGCTGGATGTCGCCTTTTCGCCGGTTATCCCA
>SKXF01000247.1 GCA_007128555.1 Clostridia bacterium
ACAGACAGAAACACAGATCTCACAGAGGGTACAGCTATCTTTGTCCACGATAATCTGGCGCATGTCTCGACCTCCTAAGCCAAACCAGCATCGCGCAGAATCCTCGCGAGGGCCACGGCCTGTTCGGCGGGTTCACCGGGGATCATCTCCCCGCTGGCAGTCAGCTCCGGCGAGAACACCTTGATGACCTCGGTGGGAGAGCCGTCCAGGCCCACAAGATCAGGGGGCAGACCCAGGTCGTCATTGCCCCAGGTGATCACCTTCATACGCTTGGCCCGCATGATGCCCCGCATGGTGGGGAGCCTCGGCTGGTTGATATCCTTGACCACCGTCAGCAGGGCGGGGAGCGCGGCCTGGATGACCTCGTAGCCACCCTCGACCATGCGCTCGACGGTCACCGAATCCTCGCTCAGCTCGCGCACCTTCTTGACGTAGGCGATATGGGGCACGTCGAGGATCTCGGCGATCTCGGGTCCCACCTGGGCCGTGTCCCCATCAATGGCCTGCTTGCCACACAGGATCAGGGTGTACTCGTCGAGACGGTCCACAGCTGCTGCCAGGGTGCGAGACGTGGCCCAGGTATCGGCTCCCCGGAAGGCAGGGTCCGACAACAGGACGGCCTCATCGGCTCCCATGGCCAGGGCCTCCTTCAAAGCCTCTTCGGCCTGGGGCGGTCCCATCGATAACACCGTCACCTTGCCACCCAGGTCATCCTTGAACTTGAGAGCTTCCTCGATAGCGTACGTGTCAAAGGGGTTAATGATGGAGGGTATACCCTCCCGCATGAGCGTCCTGGTGTCCGGATCAATCCGCACCTCGGTCGTCTCTGGAACCTGTTTGATGCACACCACAAAATGCATGCTCAATCCCCCGATTCCCGCTTATTCATCAAAGGGCCAACTGGGCAACATGCGCCGGAGCGGCTTATCCGCGCGGAATCCCAGGGCGTACTGCGCAGAAAGTATCGTCTGGATCTCTGCGCTCCCCTCGTAGATGACGGCTCCCTTGGAGTTCCGGAGGTACCGCTCCACCGGGTACTCGTCGGAATAGCCGTAGGCACCGTGGATCTGAACAGCGTCCACCGCGGCCTGGAAGGCGCAGTCACAGGCGACCCACTTCGCAAGGCCCGTCTCCTTGGTGTTCCGGACTCCCTCGTTCTTGAGCCATCCCGCCTTGAAGACGAGCAGGCGGCTGAGCTCTTCATCGCGCGCCATGTGGGCAATCATCTGCTGGACCAACTGATGCTCGGCGATGGGCTTGCCGAAGGTCTCACGTTCCTTGGCGTACTTCGTGCTGGCCTCAAGGCAGGCCCGAATCAGGCCCACGGCTCCTGCAGCCACGGTGTATCGGCCGCCGTCGATGCATGACATGGCGATCTTGAAGCCCTCGCCTTCCTCGCCGATGAGGTTCTCGGCGGGAATCCTGCAATCCTCGAGGGTGAAGGAGCCGGTGTCTCCAGCACGGATCCCCATCTTGCCGTGAATTCTCTCCGACGTGAAGCCGGGGGTGCCGCGCTCGACGACGAAGGCTGAAATTCCCCGGTGGCCGGCGGTGGGATCTGTGCGGGCAAATACCAGGAGGATTTCCGCGGTATCTGCCAGCGAAATCCACATCTTCTCACCGTTGAGAACGTAGTGGTCTCCGTCCCGGCGGGCAACCGTCTGTATGTTGGCCGGATCTGATCCGGCATTGGGCTCGGTCAGTCCGAAGGTTCCCAGTTTTTCACCTCTGGCCATGGGAGCCAGGAATCTCTGCTTCTGCTCCTCGTTTGCCCACTGCAGGAGCCCCATGCCGCAAAGGCCGATGTGAACCGACAGCAGGACCCGGAAGGAGGTATCCACCCTCTCAAGTTCCTCGCATGCGAGTGCCAGGGCGATGTAGTCCATGCCTCCTCCGTCATACTTCTCAGGAAAACACAGGCCCAGGATGCCGAGTTCGCCCATCTTGTCCATGACGGATCTGGGGACGTTCTCCTTCTCATTCCACTCCTCGATGTGGGGTGCGAGTTCCTGCTCAGCGAACTTTCGCACCATGTCCTGTACCATCTTCTGTTCTTCGGTGAGACTGAAATTAATCATTCATCTACCTCCAGTTCTTGAAAGAACCCATGGTTGCATGCTACTGTTCCTTATTCGTTGGAGGTAGCCTCAAACCCTGCCAGATGGTAACAGCATTTCGACGAGTCGAAATCTTTCAGATTTAACCCTGTCGTGCCGCCCTGCATGACAGGCTGCGGGGAGGCTGTTCGACGGAGGGTTCGCTGGGTGCTGCTGTGTCCAGACCCAAAACAGAGATCTTGCAGCAAGGCGCAAGAGTGAGAACATGGTTCGCTCCAGAAAGGAGGCCGATCGAGGGGGGGATGCAGCCGAAGGGTCAGCACCGCTGCCGGTCGGGAGGCACCGGCATCCAGATGGGCCGCGAAGGCCTGTGTGCACCTGGTCCATGCAGATGATGGACCGTTACCTGGTATGGCGATCGATGCAGGGTGCATCCGATGGCCCAGGATACACCCTTTCTCTCCGACCCTGGAGGGGTTAAAGTTGCAGGATCTGCCCATCGACCGCCAGGCCGAAACCGGCATCTGTCACCCGATCCCTGCTGTTGCTGTCTGGATCCAGGAGGGGATTGGTGTGGTTGAAGTGGGTGAAAGATACGTCCGCCCCGCCATCGGTGAGAATGCCTCGCTGGAACAGCCCGAGGGTCTCCTGGACCGTGGGGTGTGGAACCTCTCGAAGGGATCGGCCGCGCCGCTCCTCGAGCTCTCCGGTCGACAGGAACGTCCCATCAATCAGAGCGTAATCCGTCACCTGCATGATGTCGTTGAAGGCATCCTCAAAGCCATCCCACCGGTCCAGGTCGGGAAGATACAGCAGGCGTTTGCCCCCCTGCACCCAGTACGCTACGGTGTCAGAATGCTCATTTCTGTGCGGTACAGAAAGGGGTTTCACGGTGACGTCGCGATCAAGTTCAACACGGTCTCCCCCAGCAATGGTATGCACAACGATGTTCCCATGGTCAATGAGGTTCCTCCACGGGAGATTGCTGCGCAGGAAATCTGCCATTGAGGGTGTGCCATAGACGGGCAATCCGCGCGTCGCCAGGATCTCCTTACCCAGGTACAGGAGGCCGGCATAGTGGCCGATGTGGGCGTGGGTGAGCAAGATGGCGTCCGGCAGCGGACGTCCCGAGATGCGCCCCAGGACCTGCAGCTGGTCGGGCAAGTCCCAGGTGGCGTCGAGAAGATAGCTGCGGCCGGTACCCAGGTTGACGACACCGATCGAACTGACTCGGCGCCTTCTCGACGGATCCATGCGCGCAGCAGTACAGTTATCGCAGCTGCATCCGATCTGCGGAACGCCCCCATCCTGCGCCGTGCCCAGCACTCGAACCATGACCGTCAAACGGATCCCTCCTCAATTGCTTCTCTGCGAGTTCCTGCCGGCCCCTGGCGAAGCGACCCGGCGCCTGGGATCTGCAGCCTCAGACCCCGGGTATTTTCGCTACGCCCTCGCTGGTAGGTCACCGTGCACATGACGGCCGTCAATGAAGACCGCGAGCACACGGCTCTGAACCTTCAACGGGTGTCCAGAATAGAGGCCAAAATCGGCGTCCTTACCCACTTCCAGGGACCCGACCCGATCCTGCAGACCCATGATGACAGCCCCGTTGGTGGTCAGCATCGGCAGGATCTCGTCGGGCTCTGCCCCGCCGAACCGGATCAGCAGAGAACCCTGCAGGCGAAGGTCGCGAATGGGTATCACGGGGTGATCGGTCTGCAAACTGACGGTGACCCCTGCCCGGGACATCAGAAGGGCCGCATCGGGGCGCGTGTGGGGTCGGACCCGGAACCTGCGATCTCCAACGAAGGGACCGTACACCACGGGCACCCCGGCCGCTGCGAGTTCGTCGGCCATCAGGTGGCCCTCATCGCCGTGCTCTATGGTGATGTCGATGCCGAACTCCTCCTTGATGCGAAGCATGGATCTGAAATCAGCGGGCGTCATCGAGTGGATGCGAATCGGGATCTCACCCGCCAGGACCCGGGCCATGTTCGCAGCTCGCATCTCGTCCTGGGCATCCATGGACGATCGCTCCTTCTCGTCCTTTTCGAGATAGGCGCGAGCCTTAATGAGCTCCTCGCGGAGAATCGCTGCGATCCCCATGCGGGTCCTGGGATACTTCCCTTCCTTGCCATGCCGGCCCGCAGCGGTCCACGCCGCTTTCATCCCGGCTGGTTCCCGGATGATGCGATCCTCCATGTCGATGCCTGCCGTTTTGACGGCCAGGTCAAGTCCTCCGATCACATTAGAGCTGCCAGGGTGGATGAGGAGGGAGGTCACCCCTCCCTCGAGGGCCTCCTGGAATCCCAGGTCACCGAAGTCAATCCCATCGCGCGCCTGGACATGGGATGTCACGGGGTCTGTGTCTTCGTTGACATCAGAGTACTCCCAGTCCACCTGCTCGGGGACGATGCCGACGTGACAGTGGCAGTCAATGAGCCCTGGGGCAATGGTGAGTCCCCGACAGTCGAAGACGGTGTCTGCACCGTCAATCCCCACGTCCCGGCCAATCGCACGGATCTTCCCTCCCCTGATGTGAAGCCCCCCGCTCTGAATGGGCGGCCCGGATACGGGCAGCAGGGTTGCTCCCACGAAGGCAGTGGTATGATCATTGCCGTTGACCCCGGTCATATCTGTTCCCTCCCTGTCTGCCAATCGTACCGGATTCCCTCCGGATGGTAGTCGAACTCCCATTCCCCGTTGCACATCACGCCGCAAACTCGACCGGTCACCTCGAGGGGATCGCCGCTGTGAATGACCAGGTCGGCATCCTTTCCGGCCTCAAGACTGCCAAGCTGGTCATCGACGCCGATGATCTCGGCAGGGTGACGCGTGATCGCAAGGAGGGCTTCTTCGTGCGGAAGGCCCTCGCGAACCGCAACACCTGCGATCAGGGGAAGCTGGTGGGCCGGGTACGTGGGATGATCCGTCATGAGGGCAATCTTAACGCCGGCCTCGGCCAGCTCTGCAGGAATCGCCAGGTTCAGGTTCTTGAGCTCGGATCCCCGACGCGAGAACAGGATGGGCCCGACCACGCAGGGGATCTTTCGTTCAGCCAACTCCGTCGCAAACGCCGTGGCCTCGATGGCGTGTTCCAGGACCAGGGACAGCTCAAACTCGAGTGCCAGGTCCAATGCGGCCCGAATGTCTCTTGCGGTATAGGCATGGATGTGGGCCTTCAGGGTTCCGTCAAGGAGACGGATCAGGGCTCCGTACTTGAACATTTTGGCACCATCGGGCTCCTCACAAGACCCTGCATCCTCCCGTAGCAACCGGCGCGCCTCAAGGAGGTGCTCGCGGATGATGGCCATGATCATCATCCTGGTGTGAGGACCAGAACCCCGGTCGGCAAACACGCGCTTCGGGTGTTCACCGAGAGCGAATTTCACACCGGCAGGTTCCCGCAGCACCTGCGGCTTGCCAAGATCGAGGGCCGTCTTGATAACCGCACTCTGTCCGGGAATGACGTTGATGTTCTCCACCCGGGGGCCAAAGGACAACGGAGATCCGGGGTGAAGCATCACCGTGGTCACCCCACCGGCGACAGCATCCACGACGCTGAGATCCGCGGAGTCGAAGCTATCCATGATCTGCAGTTGGGGTGTGGCCGGGGCACTGGTGTCGCTGCTGTCGCCCTCGCCAAACAGGGCCGTTCCCAGGTGCGAGTGGGCATCAACAAAGCCCGGTGTCACAACTGTGCCCGTGAGGTCGATCACCTTGGCACCCGCGGGAGCATCGAGGCGCCTGTCGACAGCCCGGATCCTGCTGCCATCGATCAGCACGCTGCCGGCGAATGTGCCCCGTGGACCGCACGTGTGGACGGTAGCCCCCTGCAGAAGCAATAGTTTACTCATGTTCAATCAACACCTCCATCATCATTTCCATCCCGGTCACGGTGATCGGCTGGTTGCGACATCAACACATCATCGTTCCCGATGTCAGAGCCCGCTCCTGCCGCCCCATAGGTGTAGCATTCAACATCAACGCGGCTTTTCAGCTCGGAAAATGTCCTTCCCGGGATTGCCTTGTCCATCGTGCTTCATGAGCCTGTGATCACAGTTCACCATCGACCCAGCGCAGTCCTCCAAGGATCGGCCCGGTGGACCACAAAGGCTCCGACCCACAACTCCATAGTCACGCATCTCGCGTCCTGCCCTGATCAACCGCACGACCTGGTCGGCCGAGCGTTCAAGTTCGTTGACCGGGGATCGTGAGCAGAGGGCCACCCCGTCCTTGATATAGCACGGGTGTCGGGAGGCGAAGGCTGGGACAGCGTGGGCACCGGGGACCTAATCCTTAATCGAGAAGACGCCTTCTTCATCTTGTGCTATCTCCATGGTTGTTTCACAGACGATCGCTGAAAAAAAACTATCCACGATCGCCAGGTGCACCCTGATATATTCTGCCCTGATCGCTTCGTCCGGAGCTGGCGACCAGTACACCGTCCCCTCGTCGGTTTGGATGTCGCCGCCCATCACGGTCACGATGCCTGTATCCTGGTCCCACGTGTTGAAAATCCCCTGTTCAGCAACC
>SKXF01000137.1 GCA_007128555.1 Clostridia bacterium
AGATCCTATCGGAGTGAAGCTGCATCACTTGTTAGCGTCGGGGTAGGTTTGATGGAGGACCCTTTCCACCATGAGACGGACAAAGCGGTCGGCCTCTTCGTAATGGGGGTTGTGTCCAGAATGGTCAAACCACAGGAGCTCCTTGTGAGGTGCCTCCAGGATGTCATAGTATTCCTCCACCAGGGGGAACACCGTGACCCAGTCGTGGCGTCCCACCAGGAAGAACACAGGCAGGTCCAGGCGGGGAATGTCGGAGATGAAGTCGACGGCACGCATGTCATCCCACAAGAGGCTATAGACGGAGGGATCGGGGCCTCGCAGGATATTGACCGACTCTGCCAGGGAGTACTCGGGGGCATAGAGGAAGTCCCTGGCGATACCCAGGTTGTACGCCAGTTGACTCTGGTCTTCGTAGAGCATACCGCCGAATTCGAAGAGCCATTTCCGCTGCACCCCGATGTGCTGCAGGAAGTCTTCCCGGGAATAGGGGGGTTCCCCTATTTCCAGAAGCTCCTGGAGGGCGACCTCGTTGTCCTGCTCCCTTGCCTGTTCCAACGTGTATTGGTAGGAGATCTTCTCCCCCTCGTAGAAGCTCACAGCCTGGCCGATACCCACGTAGGCGTGGTAAAGCTCCGGATGTCGCTGGGCAGCTGAAGTACCGATCATGCTCCCCCATGAGTGACCCACCAGGTAGATCTTGTCCCGGTTGAAGTGCTCCCTCATCCATTGGGTCAGTTCCAGGGTGTTCTGCACAAACTGTTCCATGTTCATGGTTTCTGGGGGTATGGTCCCGCATGATTTCCCCGAACCCCGCTGATCCCAGTTCACGACGACAAAGTGGTCTTCAAGAGCCGAGACATAGTTTCGCATTGCAGGGGTTTCGGGGCTTCCAGGGCCCCCGTGCAGAAACAGCATGATGGGATGGGTGACGTCTTCGCCGCGGATGAACACCCATTGTTCGACGCCACCGAGTTCGAGTGACGTTGCCTCCTGGATCCCTGGAGGACGGGTGATCTCAAATCGAGTGCCGATCTGCCCTTTCTGGTAGGTGACGTGTAGAACGAGTCCCATGAACAGGACCAGGCACAGAGCGAGTAGAGGCAGGATGACGTATTTCACAGTACCCCCCCAGGAGTTTCTTCAATGGACGTCATCCTTCCCTTGGACGGAGATGGTCCCCGTGCCTTTCGTTCTCGCGCATGTCTATGGTATCAGTGCCACATCTGAACGGTAAACGGGGACTTCTCGCATGTTCCCGCAGCCTCCGCGCAAAACCCGTGGTCCGTCTGCATCGGTGACATCGACAGTACGCCTGGGCAGATTACCGACACCGATGGGCCTGTGGTCATGCTGGGCGTGATGAGAGAGGGTTGGTGACCACGGGCATGCGGCGATGATCAGGAGCTTGCCGACATAGGCCCCGATTCTCGGTGGATGTCAATGCGGGTATGAGGCTGCCGCATAGCGTCCGTTGAGAGGTACGTGCCGAGGCATGTGGACGGAGGCTGAACCGCATGATCTCGTGAGCTGTTCAGACCCCGCAGCCAGGACGTGTTGAACCCCCTAATCGGTTCGGACATGGGTGCATCCATGGTGCAGATCAGCACTGACAAAGCTGACGGGTCTCCGGATGAGGAACGCACGCGGCGGTTCCAGGAGGGCACAGCGTTTCTCGGGGGTTCATTACGCCTGCTGCCTCACCCGGAGGCTCGGTGATCCATCAGTTTCTGATGATGCTATCTCTGAGAATCTGTTCAGGTCCGCTGTTCTCCAGGTCCCAGCATTGTGTCAACAGCGACTCTGCTCGCTTCTTGCCGAGAACAGGCATGACGAGCATACGGAACTTAGCCTCGAGCTCATCGTCGGTGATGGGGTTTTTCACCGACCCTCTCGCGTGGGCGATGTGAAGGCAGTGGTCCGTTCCATCGGACATGTGGAGGGTCACCCGGGCCTCCTCGGGCATCAGTTCGCTGGATGATCCGGCCCTGATCTTGTTTCTGAGCCCTGTTACCTGCGGATTTCGGACTGCCTCGTCGGTGAACTCATCCAGCCCCACGGTGCCGTAGACCAGGGCCGATGCAACGCAGTGATAGATGCTGAATTTCCCCTCGAGTCCCGTCCTGGGTTCCGTCTTACCCGTTAGTTCCAGCACCAGGGGATGTACCTGGAGTTCAATCGATTCGATGCATTCGGGATCGGGGTCGAACTTCTCTTTCAGGTCCAGTGCCCCGTCGATTCCGGGGTGGGTGACGACACCGCTGGGATAGGGTTTTATGCCCACGTTGAGGACTTCGTAGGATGAGCTCCAATCGCGCGTGATGATCTCCAGGTCGTGACATGGAGACAGCACGGAGGCCCATCCCCTCGGGGCTTCGAGAGCTCTCAGTGAACTGCTGAAGCCAGCCCCGGCGAGCAGGGCGGCCCGCACTCCGTTGCTGGCAGCGTGGCCGGGCAGGTAGGGTTTGGTCATCGTACCGAAGAACTCCCTGAGCCCTGAGGATTGGGTGGCAGCGATGCCCATGGCTGTTGCCATGCGGTCATCTTTGAGTCCCTCGATCTTGCAGCCTGCCACGGCGGCTCCCAGTACGCCCGCTGTCCCGGTGATGTGCCAGCCGCGGTCGTAGTGAGATGGGTAGACGGACAGGCCGATGCGCAGGGCCGCTTCCATCCCCACGGCGATGGCCAGGATCCACTGCTGGCCAGGGGTGTTCCGCCACTCAGCGAGGGCTGTTGCCGCCCCGATGATGGGAGAACTGGGATGGATCACGGTTGTCAAATGGGTATCGTCGTAGTCATGCACATGGGACATCGTTCCGTTGACCAGGGCTGCCTGCTCCACTGAGACTCGATCTCCAGAGCCCACGATGGTTGCCTGGGGGGCTCCCCCCATCTGCAGGACATGGCTTCTGAGAATCTCAGTGGTCTCGTGCCCAGCGGCTGCCAGACCCACACCGAGCCAGTCGATAACGCAGCGTTTTACCTGGTGGGTCACGGGGTGCGGCAGATCGGAGTACTGCATGTTCGAGCATGTTTCGGCCAGCTGTCGGGTGACTTCCAATGTCATCACCTCATCTTTCCTGTGATTAATGAATCGGGCCTGCTGCATCCTGCTCTCGCGGCCTGGAGCTTCGCCGGGTTCCCGGTGATTGTGTCCTTGAGCTTTCCAGGGTCATCCACTGCCTCGTGTCTCAGGCCTCGTAGACGACCTTTCCACCGAGGACGGTCATCACGCACTGGACGTCAAGGAGTTCCTCAGGATCGATCGCGAGGGGATTGCGGTCCAGGACAGCAATGTCGGCGAGCATTCCCGGCACCAGGCGGCCCTTCTCATTTTCCTCCATGGTGACCTGTGCGCCGGCGGCCGTGTACATCTCGACGGCCTCCAGGGCGGATACCTTTTCCTCGTCGCCCAGCGTGATTCCGCCCATGGTGTTGCGAGTGACTGCCGAGTAAATACCGAGCATGGGATTGACGGTGGGTGCGGTCGGCACATCGGAGTTGATGGCCACGACGATTCCAGCATCGCGCAGGGTTCTCAGGGGCGTGAAATACCGGGACCGCGCTTTACCCACGTACTTTTCACAGAGGTCGCCCTCAACGTAGATGAAGGCCGGCTGGGCGTTCGCAATGATGTTGTGTCTGGCCATGAGTTGAATGGCCCCGGGTGTGGGGAAATAGCCGTGAACCAGGTGATGGCGAACATCGGTCCGTGGCTGTCGTTCAAAGGCTCTTGCATAGGCATCGATGATCAGGTCCTGGGCCCTGTCACCACAGGCGTGCACCCCGATGCACCATCCCCGGTGGTGCAGGTCGAAAATGATGTCTTCCAGTTCCTCCAGGGGTATGCGATCGAGGGTTCGGACATCGGTCGGGTCCACGTAGGGTTCATTCAGGTCTGCGGTCTTACTGTAGAGGCCACCGTCGAGGCTCAACTTGGCTGCTCCGAGGGATAAGTACTGGTTGCCGAAGCCAGAGGATATCCCCATATGGTCCAGCCGCCTCTCCCTGAGAGCGAGATATTGATCCCGGAAGTCCGGCATCAGGTTGACCCTGACGCTGAGGTTACCCCTCCGGTAGACATTCTGGTAGGCTCTGATCATATCGGGCGTAACCCCCGGGTCGAGGACGCTTGTCACCCCGAAGGACAGGTATTCGGGAATGGCCGCCTCGATCAATGCTTCAATGTCAGCGGTTGTTTCGGGAGGCATGATGTCGCGCACTCGTCTCTTTGCATCCTCCCGCAATAGGCCCGTGGGCTCTCCCGATGAGGGATCCCGGTCAATTTTGCCACGGACCGGATCGGGAGTGTGGCGGTTAATCCCGGTCATTTCCAGGGCGCGGGAGTTGATCACGTCCATCATGTAGATGCGACTGAGGATCACCGGGTTGTCGGGGGAAACATCGTCCAGGTCCCAGCGAGTGGGGAAGCGACGCTCTTCCAGCAACCCCTCAAACCAGCCCACTCCCTCAATCCATTCTCCGGGCTGGGCCCGGCTCGCTGCCGCCGCCACCTTGTCCCGAATGTCCCTGATGGACCGGGCATCGTACAGATCTACCCCCTTGACGATTTTGCCTGCACTGACCAGGTGGCTGTGGGATTCGTTGAAGCCCGGAACTGCGGTGAGCCCGCCCAGGTCGGTCACGCGTGTGTCGTTTCCAATCAGCGGTTGCAGTTCCTCGCTGGTTCCGGTTGCAACGATGCGACCTCCGAAGACGGCTGCGGCCTCCACGGATGCCGGGCCTTCTTCCGCCATGGTGAGTATGTGTCCTCCGCTGAGAACAAGATCTGCTTTCAACCTCATGGTGGTCTCCTCTCCCTGGCCCGTGGCGGATGCCCGAGTTCGGGACATCCTTCTCGTAGAGCTCGGGACCGGACCCTGGGGTCCGGGTGCTGCTGAGTTCTATTTGCCACGCCAGGGCGTGATTCCTGCCTGTTTCCCGGGGTGCGTTGGCTGTCCGTGGCCGCAGGCGGTTAGGGGTTCTCGCCAGCGGTGCCAGATCCTTGCGCTCGATTCATCACTTGCGGATCTCAGGAAGGGCGGAAGGGCAATATATTACGAAAGACGTATATATATACTGGGAGGACTTTGGCATTGCTATCGAGAATTATTACAATCAGAGCGATATTCGTCCTATTCAGGATGTTTCCGATGTGTTTACCGAGTAAGGGATTTTGACCCTGGTCCACTGGCAAGAGTTTGTGGTCAATAGCTGTCGAGGGGATGCATGATTCTATGCGAATGGGGGACTGGTCAGATGAGCAAAGTGAGGCGTCGCAATTCGGGGGGAAGTCTGCTCGTCTTCAGCCGGGAGACGGGAAGATGGTACGAGTTGACGGAGATGCTGTCCGTTCTCAACGGCGATGATGGAAGACGATCCTGGTGGTACCGTGTTGATGTGTGGACCCGACTGGATGGGCATCGGGAAGGTCACTTCGAATTTACCCAGAATCACGAGATAACCCCCACGGAGTTGAGGGCAAAGATAGTGGCGTGGGAGGGGCAGAGGCAGCTAGTGAAGAACACGTGAACACCTCGTTTCGAGGGAGCGGGTCCCTGTTTCATCGGTGTTCTGCCGGTAAATAGACCGGGTGTTATTGAGTCCATGAGAGGCATCCATCTTCCGGGTGTGAGGAGATATCTCGCATCCCGGGGATGGTTGCTTTGCAGTAAATCCACGTGCGAAGAGCTGTCCTCACCGAGTTGCACATGGAATTCTCGGTCTTTACGTTGCTCCTCTGTCAGCCCATTTACCGCAAACCCACAGTGTGATTTTTGTGTAGCCGATGACGTTCTGTTTGTCGTCAATCTCAACCCGGTCGTAGCCAAGCGATTCATCTCGGCTGCGACCGGTTCAGCTACCCTGGTTTCTTCTCACTCAGGCTGGCGGTCCGGATCATCTGCTGCGTGAACGCGATGATCTCCCGTTCGAGGAGGATGAGGCAAGACGTGGCATGGGCAGGTCTCCTTTGTGCTTCTGTTTTCACATTTCGGTTGTGCATGGCTCATTCTTACCAGATCCTTCGGCCGATTTCCTGCTCCCCTGCACCGGCCCTGGAAGGAAACCACGGCCAGGGTGAGAAATATTACAGGCAGGCTATCGCGAGAGGGGACGGAAAGGGGAGTGGTTCCATGGTTGATCCCCGCGTGCAGTGCGGCTTCGTTGCCATCGCCGTGGCTGGCTGCACTTACCTGTGGACGCAGGGTCTATCGCATCACAACGTGATCTGGGTCTTCGTGGGGCTCGGTGCTGCCCTGGTCCTGGCGGGGCTGGTAGGTGGGATAAGGCTTATCCTTGTGGTCCTGGTTCTATCCTGTGTGTCCATCTACGTTTTTGCCCTTCACATATACCCGCCGGAACTGCACTGGGTCACCGGTGAGGAGGTCCAGGCAGATCCTATGCATTTTCACCGCACGGCCGAGCCCGAGATGGACCGGTTGAGGGCAAAAATTGGGATCGAGCAGTGGATGAACGAACTCGACGATGACACGGCTCGAGTGGTTTTTCTGACCGATTGGGTCGCGAATCAGTGGTCGCACTCAGGTAGCAATCAGCCGTCCAATCCCGACCCACTGACCATCCTGCGAG
>SKXF01000406.1 GCA_007128555.1 Clostridia bacterium
ACCCAGAGACGCGGATGAAGCTGGAGGACTTTGTTGAGAAGACGTATTCAGGGCAGAGACAGGTTTATCACCTGCTGGAGGTGATCCAGAGGGAGGTTAGCCCCGCCGACCTGAAGTCGGCCGCTGTCCGATCCCTGGAGGGGCTGCGGATCGCTCCCTACTACGGGTGCCTGCTTCTCCGGCCAGCCGATGAGATGGAGTTCGATGATCCCGAGAATCCGGCGATCTTCGAGAACTTCATCGCCGCCCTGGGGGCAGAGCCCGTCAAGTACCCGTTTCGGACGGAGTGTTGCGGGGCCTACCTGTCCGTAGGTGCCGAGGATCAGACCGGAGCTGCGGCTGCATCCGTCCTTCAATCGGCTGCAAGATCGGGAGCGGACATGATCGTGACCAGCTGCCCTACCTGCCTTTACAACCTGGACCTGTCGAACCAGGCCCTGGCGTTGAGCGGAGATTTTGAACCGCTGCCCACCGTGTATTTCACCCAGGTGCTGGCATATGCCCTGGGTATCGAGGACGAGATCTGTGGGCTGGATGACGGAGCATGGCGACAAAAACTACACACGCCCGAGGTGAACTGACGTGCGAAGGATCGGGGTTTTCGTATGCTGGTGCGGGCTCAACATTGCCGGCACTGTAGATGTCGAAGAGGTGGCAGATCAGATGGCCCAGGTCCCCGGGGTCGTGCACAGTGAGTCCTATACTTACATGTGCTCCGACCCGGGACAGAACCTGATCAGAGAAGCTATTGAGGAGAAGAACCTGGACGCGGCGGTGGTGGCGGCCTGTTCGCCAGCGATGCATGAACTGACCTTCCGGAAGGCGGCCCAGTCTGCGGGACTGAATCCTTACATGGTCCAGATGGCCAATATACGGGAGCACTGCAGCTGGGTTCACAAGGACATGGACGCTGCCACGCCCAAGGCGGCGCAGCTGGTCAGGGCAGCCGTTGAGAAAGTTCGCAGGGACCGGCCCCTGGAGGCCCACGAGATCCCGGTGACCCGCAAGGCCATGGTGATCGGCGGTGGGATTGCCGGGATGCAGGCAGCGCTGGATATTGCCGATGCCGGCTACCCGGTGCTCCTGGTCGAGAAGGAGTCGACCATCGGGGGACGGATGGCCCAGCTGTCGGAGACCTTTCCGACGCTGGACTGTGCATCCTGCATCCTGACTCCCCGGATGGCCGAGGTGGATCGGCATCCCCTGATCGAGCTGGTCACCCACAGCGAGGTCACGGCCCTGTCGGGCTACGTGGGAAATTTCACCGCTGAAATCACGAGGAGGCCGACATTTGTCGACTGGGACAAGTGCATCGGCTGCATGGACTGCCAGCAGCACTGCCCCAGCTCTGTGTGCAGTGACTTTGAGCAGGGAATGGGCGAACGAAAGGCCATAGGGGTAGACTTTCCCCAGGCGGTGCCCAATCGGCCGGCCATCATGAAAGAGCACTGCATCCATTTCGGACATGAAGGGTGCTGGTGCGATATCTGTGCGACCCTTTGCCCCGTTGACGCCATCGACCACGAGCAGGAACCCGAGGTGACACAGGAGGAGATCGGAGCCATCGTGGTCGCCACCGGATACGACACCCTCCCGGAGGAGTTTTTGCCCGAGTACGGGTACGGCAGGTATCCGGATGTCATTGACAGCATGGCCTTTGAACGCCTGAACTCCTCGTCGGGTCCGACGGGCGGAGTGATTCGACGACCCTCCGACGGCGAGATCCCGAACGAGGTGGTGTTCATCCAGTGCGCCGGCTCCAGGGATCCCGACCGGGCCAAGGCTTACTGTTCGAAGATCTGCTGCATGTACACCGCGAAGCACGCCATGTTGTATCACCACAAGCATCCCGAGGGCCAGGCCTACATTTTCTACATGGATGTCCGGGCGGGCGGCAAGGGATACGAGGAGTTCGTACAGCGGACCGTTGAAGAGGAGAACGCGTTGTACTTGAGGGGCCGTGTCTCCCGGGTCTACCCCGAGGATGGAAAGCTTATCGTGCGCGGCGTGGACACTCTCTCGGGCGACAATGTCGAGATCGCCGCGGATCTTGTGGTCCTGGCGACGGCCGTGGTGCCCCGGGCAGAGTCTGCAGGCCTGGCGCAGACCCTCAAGATGCAGGCTGACAACGACGGCTTCTACAGTGAGGCCCATCCGAAGCTCAGGCCCGTTGAGACGGTCTCAGCCGGGATCTACCTGGCCGGAGCGGCCGGGGGACCGAAGGACATCCCCGATTCCGTCGCGGGTGCATCGGCAACAGCAGCCAAGGTGATCGGTCTGCTCTGCTCCGACCAGTTGGAGACGGAGCCTCTCATCGCTGAAGTTGACGAGGATGCCTGCTCGGGTTGCCTGTGGTGCGTCTCCGTCTGCCCCTATGACGCCATTGAACAGCAGGTGGTTGAGCAGATGAGGGGCGGGCAGCGCGTCCTCCGGCGGGTGGTCACGGTCAACGCCGGGCTCTGCCAGGGATGCGGGGCCTGCGCTGTGGCCTGTCGCGACGGAGCGATGAACATCAAGGGATTCACCAATCAACAGATTCTGGCGGAGGTGGAGGCTCTATGTCTGAATCCTGGCAGCCGAGTATTGTAGCCTTTGCATGTCGCTGGTGCACGTACGCGGGCGCCGACCTGGCGGGCACCAGTCGCAAGGAGTATCCTTCCTCCGTCCGGCTGATCCGCGTCCCCTGTTCGGGGAGGGTCAATCCCTCCTTTGTCATCCGGGCCTTTCAGAGGGGAGCCGATGGGGTACTGGTCTCCGGATGTCATCCCGGGGACTGCCACTACATCGAGGGCAATTTGCTCACGAGGCGTCGCTTTTCTGTCGCGAAGAGATTCCTCGAATACCTGGGGATCGAACCGGAGCGATTCAGAGTTGAATGGATTTCTGCCGCCGAGGGAGCGCGTTTCGCTGAGCTCATCACCGAGATGACCGACGATATACGGGAGCTCGGGCCCAACCGGAAAATGAGGGAACAGGTATGAGTCTGAGAACGTACGAAAATGCACTTAAAGATCACGTCAGAAGCTTGCTAGAGGACGGCAGTATAAGGGTCTTCGTGGGCTACGAGCGGGGATACGAACCCGCCAGGCCGATTCCGGCGCGGATCAGGGATCCGGAGCGTGCCCAGGACCTGGTGCTCGACGAATTCTGCGGTGCCGGACTCACCCGGTATGCCCTCGACGAGGCGTCCCGGGTCGGGCTTGATGCGGATCAGCCTCCCATAGGCATCGTAGCTAAGGGCTGCGACAGCCTCGGGCTCACGCGCCTGATCCATGACAACCGCCTTGATGCCGAGGATCTTTATGTGATCGGCGTCCCGTGCCAGGGTGTTGTGGATCCAGCCAGGGCCCGTGCGCGCACAGGAGCCCCGGTCCTGGAGGCCGAGATCCGTGATGATGAGGTGATCCTCACGACAGCGGAGGGATCGGAGAGCTGCGCCCCCGAAGACTGCCTGATGGACAAATGTCTCACCTGCCAGGATCCCCTTCCCCAGGCCAGTTCGGTGATGCTGGGTGAAGGCGTTCCCACCGAGCCGGTGGGGCACCGAGATTTTGCCGGCGTCGCGGCGATGGAGGCTCTCTCTTTCGATGAGAGGTACGCGTTCTGGTCCAGGCAGTTTGACCGTTGCCTGCGGTGTTTTGCCTGCCGCAATGCCTGCCCGGCTTGCAGCTGTGTCACCTGTTCCCTGGCTGAGCCAGAATGGCTCAGCCGAGACACCGACCTGTCTGAACAGTTCATGTTCCATTTCACCCGGGCATTTCATGTGGCCGGTCGATGCGTCGGCTGCGGGGAATGCGAGCGCGTGTGCCCCGTCGAGGTGCCCCTGATGCTGCTCAACGAGAAATTCATGAAGGACATCAGTGACCTGTTTGACGAGGCCGATCCTCACCTGCCTTCGGAGGTTGAACCCCTGGGCATGTTCCGTCCTGAGGATCCAGAGGGCTGGCGTGGGGGTGATGAACGATGATGAAGCTGAGGTTCAGCGAGATTCCCGGTATGTTCGAGATCCTTTCAGAGACGGCCGAGGTATATGCTCCCGCCGACGAAGACGGCCGAGTCAGGATGACAAGATGGCAGGGGGGACAACCGGCGCAGGACTATATCAACCCTGACAATTCCCTCAAGGACCTGCTGTATCTGCAGACGGAAGAACTCGCCCGTTTCGAGGGAGGTTACGAGGACCTATCGATCTCGGAGCCCGCTGCCCCCCCCGACCGGGTGATCTTTGGTACCCGGCCCTGCGATGCCCTTGCCCTGGCACGGGTTGGCCGGGTCTTCAGCGAGGGGGACTTCACCGATGAGCGCTTCAGCAAACAGCGGGAGGCTGCGATGGTCATCACCGTCGCCTGCGAGCAGTCCGGTCCGGACTGTTTTTGCACCACGATGGGAGGATCTCCAGCGGGGACGCGAGGTTCCGACGTCGTCGGTTACCCCCTCGGCGACAGCCTCTATCTCGAGGCAGTGACCGATCGGGGAGATGAGCTCCTCACGCAGCTCGCGGAGCACCTCGAGGAGGCATCGGATGAGGAAGCAGAGAGGGCCAGGGAGCATTGCGAGAGCACGGAGGTGAGCGCAGCGGATGACCTGCCCGTGCGGGAGTATGGCGAGGATCTTTTCGACCATCCCCTCTGGGCCCACCTGGCAGAGCGTTGTCTGAGCTGCGGGGTCTGTGGCTACGTGTGCCCCAGCTGCTACTGCTTTGCCATCTTTGATGCGGTCCGGGGGACCTGCGGCAGGAGGATGCGCGGGTGGGACTCTTGCCAGTTCGAGGACTTCTCCCTCATGGCCGCTGATCACAATCCTCGACCGACGCCCCTGGAGAGAGTCCGGCAGCGGTTCATGCACAAGCTGGTGTACTTTCCACAGGGCTATGAAGAGTTTCAATGCGTTGGCTGTGGACGCTGTGTGACAAAGTGCCCCGTCGGCCTTCACATGCTGGCGGTCATAACGGATATGGAGGAGGTGATCTGATGGGTGCCAATCCCCTCATTCCCCGGGTCGCGACGATCCAGGAAATCGTCACCGAGACCGATTCGGGGGATGTCAGGACCTTCGTCGTCGAGATGGATGGCCGGCAAACGTTTTCCTATCAGCCGGGCCAGTGTGCCATGCTCTCTGTCCTTGGTGAGGGAGAGTCGATGATCTCGATCTGTTCAAGTGACAGCCGGAAGGGTCCCCTGGAGTTCAGCATCAAGCGGGTGGGCCGGGTCACTCGGGCCCTGCACGAGGCAGAACCGGGACACAAAATCGGGGTGCGGGGTCCTTACGGCAATGCTTTTCCCGTCGATGACTGGAAGGGCAAGAACCTGCTCTTTATCGGTGGAGGGATAGGGCTGGCCCCTCTCAGGGCCGTGATCAACCACTGCCTGGATAACAGGGCTGCCTTCGGCCACATCGATATCCTCTACGGGGCCCGGTCTCCCGGCGACCTGTGCTTCAAGCGGGAACTGCGGGACAACTGGCCGTTGATCGACGATGTGGATGTCCATCTCACCGTCGATGAAGCCGATGGGAACTGGGAAGGTGCTGTGGCCCTGGTCCCCCATCGCCTGGAGGAGATCGCGCCTTCCTCCGATGATACGGTGGCGGTCACCTGCGGCCCGCCGATTATGATCAAGTTCACCATTGAGGCCCTGAAGAGACTGGGCTTTGCTGATAGCCAGATTGTGACGACCCTTGAGATGAAGATGCAGTGCGGTGTTGGGATCTGTGGACGTTGCAACATTGGTGGCAGGTACGTCTGTGTGGATGGGCCTGTTTTCACCTACGAGCAGCTGCGGAGCTTGCCCGCGGAGTACTGAGGAGGGGGGAGGAGAATGGCTCAATCAGAAGAGGTTGTCAAAGACGGAGTCGCAGATACGATTCCCATTTACATCATGGGGAAACGCCACGAGGTTCCGGTAGGACTGACGATCATGAAGGCCATGGAATATGCGAAGTACCGCCTCGTACGGGGTGCAGGCTGCCGCGGGGGATTCTGCGGTGCCTGCGGAACCGTCTATCGTAAGGAGGGTGACTACCGCCTTCATGTGGGGCTGGCCTGCCAGACGGTGGCCGAAGAGGGAATGTACCTGACCATGATCCCCTTCTACCCGGCTAACCGGGCGCATCATGACCTGGAGGGACTGGAGCCTACACTTGGAACGCTGATGCGCCTTTACCCGGAGCTATCGAGGTGCGTGGGATGCAACACCTGCACGAAGGCCTGTCCCCAGGACCTCGACGTGATGGACATCATGGCCCGGGCAATGCGCGGAGATATCGCCGGGGTTGCCGACGAATCCTTCGACTGTATCATGTGCGGCCTGTGCGCATCGCGATGCCCATCGGAGCAGGTGCCACACCACGTGCCCATCCTGGCCAGGCGGCTATATGCCAAGTACGTTGCACCTCCCACAGGGCATCTGCAGGACCGCCTCAGGGAAATCGAGGAGGGCAAGTTCGACGACGAACTGGAGCACATCATGAACATGGATAAGGAAGAGCTGCAGGAGCTGTACAATGCCCGCGATATTGAACAATAGGGAGGGTGACCGCAGTGTATACTGACGAGATGCGCGAGTCGATTCGGAAG
>SKXF01000233.1 GCA_007128555.1 Clostridia bacterium
CCCGGAAGGGCATGGGGCGTGCCCGTTGCGGCTATCCTGGGTGTACCCCTGTATACGGGCACAGCCAGCGCGATACCTCTAACCGCCTCGTTCATGGGACTCGGCATGAGCAGAGCTGCTGCCCTGGCATTCATCATGACCGGTCCGGGAACGTCCCTGCCAGCACTGGGGGCGGTACTGGTGATCGCTCGCAAGCGCATGGTTGGCGTGTATCTTGGCGTCCTGTTTGCAGGCAGTATTGTTTCCTCGTACCTCTTCGGACTGTGGTTTTGAGAAGTCAGCACCTGGTACCGTTGACCGAGAGATTCGCAAAGGTTCCGGGATAACACGACCCCCGGGAATCTTGCACACAGCATTCGTCCATGCGCGGTAAGCGGCCACTGCAGGGCAGGTCATCCCGACCTGTCCTGCAGTGGAGCAATAAATGAGAGACACCAAAGTCAAACCCTGTTCACTCCTCGATTCCCTTGCGGGACTGCAGTCCCTGGGTCCAGTAGTGCTTCACCTCGCGCATCTCGGTGACGAGGTCTGCTGCGTCCAGGAGATCCTCCGGGGCATACCTGCCGGTCAGCACCAGTTCCACCCCGTCAGGTCGCCCTTTCACCAATTCCATGACCCGCTCCAGGGAGACGAGCTCGAAGTGCAGGGCAACGTTGATCTCGTCCAGGATGATGATATCCGCGGTTCCCTGTTCCATGGCTCGCTCGGCCTGGGCCAGGCCCTCCCCCGCCCCATCGATCAGTTCCCTGGGTGGTGAGCCCGGGGGGAAGACTCGGATGTCCTCCCCCATGGAAGCCAGGGTCTCGGGGTCTATCTCGCCCTCCCGGGCGACGAAGTAGGGCTTGCCCACCTGGACGATGGTGAGCTCCGGCTGAAGCCTCAGAGCGGCACGATGCTCACCGTAACCCCATCGCTTCATGAACTGTATCATCAGGACTCGCAGGCCCCGACCCACCGCCCTCATCGCCAGGCCCAGGGCTGCCGTGGTTTTCCCCTTGCCCTCGCCGGTGTAGATCTGGACCGCACCGCTACCCAGTGGCCCGGAGGAGGCTCCTTCGGTCGCTTTCATGGGTTCTCCCTTCGAAGCACAACACGCAAAGCCCGCAGCCAACAGGCGAGCGGGCACGAAAAGGTCCTATTCTACTCTGAGGTCACCGGATCCATGCTCTGATATCGCAGTATAAAGGCTTGCAGCAGGTCCCGATTGTGGGACAGAGCCCCGACCCAGGTGTCCAGGAACTCCCGCCCGTCCGGGGTAACCCGGTAAACCTTGCGCGCAGGCCCGCTGCCGGTGGTGTCCCAGCTTGACTCGATGAAACCGTCGGCCTCCAGTCGCTGTAGGTTCCGGTAGATTCCCCCGGGGTCTGCTTCCGCCAGGCCAAAATCATTCAGCCGTCCCGTGAGCTCGTACCCATGAGCGGGCTTTTCGAGCAGCAACAGCAACAGCGTGGGCTGGAGAAATCCCTGGAGGATCGATCCCTGTCCCGGATGGTGACAGCGACAATCACGCCTGTCCTTGCAGTTCGAATCGGTCATCAAACTCCACCCCATCGCCAGAAGTTAATCCTAGTCTATGGGGGATGCCCTGGACCTGTCAATGTGGCATACACAAGGCAAGCCAGGCATCCCCTCTGATCGCCCGGATGATCGACATCCCCCTGCCAGGGGTCACCTCCCGGCAGCTGGGGACATCAACCGCCGGGTGATACCGTTTCCACCGGCTCGCCCCGATCGATGCCCGGCAAGCGCCTCTTTCGTCTCCGAAGCACCGCGTAGCCGGTGAGGCCCAGGATGAGCAGCCCCAGGATCGGCCAGGTAACCAGGGGAAAGGTGTCAACCCGCTCCTGCCGGCCGGCCGGCTCCGCATAGCGGCTGCTGACCAGGGGATATCCCTCCGGGCCCACAGGCATGGCGGCCAGGTAGTCCGTGACGGCCATCCAGACGGACAGGGGACTGCCACCCCGGTAGACGATCAGATCCCTGTGGTCGGCCACGGGGTTCCCCTCCCTGTCCTTTGGCTCCACCTCCAGGCGGGGCAACATGTCCCCGACCATTGGAAGATAGGAAGCCAGGTGAAAATCAGTGACTACATGGTATAACTGCTCATCACCCCAGAGGAGGGGAGTTTCGTGCTGCTCACCGGCGAGAAGATCGTCTCCTGCGTAACGCTGGGCGCTGAGAACCGCCCGGTACGTGGGAAGGGGCAGACCCACAAAGGGAAGCCAGAGCAGGATGGACCGGTCAGGATCGTAGGTGAACCGGAGCCCCGACCACTGGAAGTAGGACACATCTCCCATGATCTCGGTGAGCAGCGGGCCGATCTCCAGCACCCTTCGGACCTCATCACCGGTAAGATAGAAGGAGATCAGCGGGTACCCCGGAGTGTTTCCCGGTCCTGATCCCAGGCCGACGGTGGACGCGACATCATACAGGGACAGCTGGCCCTCGGCCTTAGCGGTAACCCCAGGGCGAAGGGACCCCCGGATATGCCCGTTGGCCTGGAAAGCGAAATCCACCGCCTCGCCGGTCACCTGCTCCACCGACCACCGGAAAGCGTCGCTGATCAGGTTTCCGTACGCGGACTCCGTGAGGGCCGGTTCGCGGGGGACGACGAAGTCCGATCGGGCAACCACCCCGTAGATATCATCGTACCGACCGCCCGTGAAGCGGGCGAAGAGATCGTTCAGCTCGATGACGGCCCCTTCGACCTCGGCGCTAACAACGGGATCCGGCTCAATGGAATCATCAATGGGCACCAGGTAGGGCCGTCCTGTCTCCTCGTTCCGCACCCTGACCGATCCCGTGGCGGGATCATAGGCAAGGTCAAGGCAGCCGAGGTAGCGGCCGGTGGATCCCGCCTGGACGATGTAGGTGTTCCCCTCAATCACGGGCTCGACGAGGTCCGTATGACAGTGCCCCCCCACGATGACATCGATGCCGGCGACTTCCCTGGCAAGCTCCACGTCCTCCTCGACGCCGGAATGGGTGATCGCGATGATCACGTCGACGCCTGCGTCGGTCAGGTCTCGCACAGCAGATTCAGCAAAATCAAGGGGCTTTTTGAATCGGACCGGGCCCGCGGCCGTTGTGACCGACTGGGCGTGCTCGCCCAACAGGCTGAACACACCCACTCGCAGCCCAGAACCCGGCAGTGTAAACACGTGGGTTGAGGCGAGTCCGACCTGGTCCAGCGCATGCCCGCTGGGGATCTCCGCGTTGCCCGACAGCACCGCCAGGTCCACAGAGGCCTCAGGATAACCGGCTGCCGCCAGGTACTCGGCCAGGAGGTCGGGGCCATAGTCGATTTCATGGTTTCCCAGGATCACCGCATCGTAACCCATGGTGCGCATCAGCGTCAGCTCTGGCGCCCTTCCCTCCAGGGCCAGCCAACCGAAGGGTGAGCCGCTTATGAAGTCACCCGCTGAGAACAGCAGAACCGGATCCTCCCCGGCATTCGACCGGATCTCGTTGATCGCAGTCGCCAGCCGGGCAAAGCCCCCGACGGTTGGGTCCGGGCCATCTGGGTCGTAATCAACAGCCGATGAATGGGGAATCAGGGCAGAGTGCTCATCGTTTGTGTACAAAATAGTGAACCGTATTTCCGCTCCCTCTGCGGCAGTCGTTCCGCCCCCACCGAGAAAGGAAGCCGCCAGGATGACGACCAGGAGCAGGGGTCTGAACCTTCGAATACCTTGTTGGGAATTCACATTAACCTCCACATCATCGTGTGCCGGATAAGATCTCCCTGGCACGCAGCGCTGCGCCCTCGGCCGGCTGGTTCAGCGGGGTGAGGATGGGAAGGGGCCCCCATTCGGCCCACAGCCTGCATGCAAAGGGTTCAACCACGGGTGGGGCTCCGCGCCAGACACCCCCCACCAGGTGGACAGGAATCCCCCTGGTACTGCCGCATCGAGTCAGAAGGCTGCCGGCCAACCCTGCCAGCTCCCGGCCGGCTTCCTCAAGGATACAGCGGGCAACCGGGTCACCGGCCCGGGCGGCCGCGAAGACTTCGCGGCAGAAGCCGGCCACCTTTGCGACACCGATCCCATGCTGGCTGTGTACCCGGGCTGGGAGTTCGTTCAGGCTCGAGACGCCATAATGGTTCAGGGCCCGTTCCCTGAGCCGGGTCACCCCACCCCTCTTCTCCTGGTCCCGGATCGCAGCCCGCAGTCCCATCTGTCCGATCCGGAATCCGCTGCCCTCATCCCCCAGGACGATCCCTCCTCCACCGGCGGTCATCCAACGGCCGTCACGGCGGGTGATGGCGATGGATCCGGTGCCGCTGATGACGACGATCCCGTCACCGCGGGCGATGGCGCCGTAGTAAGCGGCCTGCGCGTCACCAATCACCTCGCAGCGAGCAGCGGGGAAACCCTCGCGAAGACAGCTCAACACCGTCTGTCGTCGCCCTGGAAGGCTCATCCCGGCGATTCCCGCAACCGCCCCGGCAACGGGAACCCCATCGGTCCCCTCGAGCAGATTGCAGCAGACCTCGCGGATCGATTCGCCGGTCAACCTATTGGCACCTGGGACACCGAGCCAGTTGGCAGGGGGACCTGTCCACTCCTTCAGCATCCGCATCTGACCATCGATGCCGATCCGGGCCAGGACCCCCCGGGTCTTTGATCCTCCCCCGTCAATACCAACAACGAGGTGTTCACCCATGGGGGGTCACCCCTTCCAATGTGAAGCGCCAGGGCATCAGGGCAAACTCCCCGACATTGCCCAGGCCCACTCGGGGCACAGCCCGGATCTCCCCGCAGAGCTTAGGCCCAACTGCGATCACGGGGCCACAGGCAAAGGAGGCCCCGTTGAGGCCCCGATCAATTCCCAGGGCCTGGCAGAGTTTCCCGGGGCCGTCACTGAGGGAAAGGGTGGGCGCCGATTCGGCTCCCCGGGACCGCCTCCTTGCCATGCGCTGGTCTCCCACCTCCGGGATGACAGCGCGGATCAATACCGCATGGGGCTCGCCCTCCCGTAGGCATGCGACGTTCAGGCAGTCATGGAGACCATAGATCCTGTACACGTAGACGTTCCCGGGCTGGCCGTACATGGGTTCGGTGCGCTCCGTTCGCCGGTAGTGAAACGCGTGACTGGCCCGGTCCAGAACCCCGCAGTAGGCCTCGGTCTCAACGATCGTCCCGCCGGTGACCCCTCCGCCGCAAAAGCTGAGCAACCCGTGACCCAGGAGATCCCTTGCCACTGAGATGGCATCCCGATGATAGAAACCCCGGGGGAGAACCCCGGGGACCTCCCCCGGGGTCCTTCCTTCATTCCTGGACCAGTTCTGCACCGCCCAGATCCTCATTCCAGGTCATCTCCACGCCAAAGGGGCGGGACAACCCTGCGATTTCATCGATGATGTCCCTTGCCTCGTCGCCCAGGGCCAGGACCGGCCGTCCCCTCCGCGTACGCCCGAGTTTCCAGCCCAGGGTAACCGGATACAAGACAGCACGCGCCAGCTGCCTCTCTTCAAAGGTGAGCTCCGCAATCACAGAGCGCCAGTACATCTCGTCAGCTGGGAATCCGCGCGCATCGTTGTCCGTGCGGCGGTCATACAGTTCATCCGGGCGTGACTCCAGGGATAGGCCGTACCTGTCGTAGATGTCCTGGGGCAACCGGTCAATGGTCTCGTTCTGAAAGATGAAATTGCCGAGGCTGTAGAAGATGGGCCGGCCCTGGTGGATCTCAATGCCCCGAAGATGATGGGGGCCGTGTCCCACGACCACATCGGCACCCGCCTCAATGGCCTCGCGGGCGAATTGCCGGGTGAACTCTGCCGGGGTGCGACCTGACTTCAGTTCTGATTCATGACTGTGCAGGCTGAACAGGACCCAGTCGGCCTGGCGGGCAGCACCAGCGATGGCCTCCAGGTTGCCCTCCAGGTCAGAAGGGTCGGGCCGAGTGCGCATGCGGTGGCAGTCCGATGCCTGGAATCTCAGATCACCCAGCTGAAAGAACCCCTCCTCCTCTGAGCCCATCATCCCCTTGAAACGCCGCTTCAGATCCTCGAATCCGAGTCCCTCGCTGATCCTTCGCAGGCTGTCGAGATCCTCGCCCGGCACCTCGAACCACCGGGAGTGGCGAAGGGGGTTCAGGCCCGGACGGCCGGGAAGGTCTGGACGTTGCGCGCCCGCCTGGGCTCCGGGCGGGAAGGTCGACGAGGCCGAGAGCAGGGCAGCTCGCCCGGCAGATGTGTCCAGGTAGGCCGGGGACCGGGCAACGCCGAGGTTCGGTCCAACTCCTGCGTGGACCATATCCCTTGCATCGAGGTGCTCACTGGTAGATAGAAGCCCCCCAGAGAGCCAGTCCATGGAGTGATTGTTCGCGCGGGCAAAGAGATTAAAACCTGCCCACTTCAGATCATCCGCGATTTCGGGCCTGCCCACCACGTATGTACCGCCGCTTGCTGCCGCGGGATAGCCCTCGTAGTCCGTCAAGAGGCCCTCGAGGTTGGTGAAACTGATGTCAGAGTCCCTGATGATGGAAAGCATACTGAGGTAGTTCGGCTCCCGGTACGGCTTCAGCCTTCGAGTGATCAGGGAGTCGCCGGTCAACGTCATTGTTGCGCTTTGACCTTCAGATGGATTATGCACTGTTGCCTCTCCTCTCGGTGCAGTCGGCTTGTATTGAATCACGGGCAGGGCGAACGGCATACAAAGAAATACCTGGAGACCGGGTGGCGGGACCTCTCATCTGAGTCGCATTCCCCGCGGCGATCATCCAGATGTGCAGGCACCTGCTTAGCCCTGGCCCAGGCCTCCGATGACAGGCACACGATACTTCTCGTTACGAACAGGCGGTGTGCCTCCGCCCTGCCGATGCATCACGGCAGCTCAGGTTATTCAACTGTGCTCGCTGCAAAGCTCCACCAGGTGCCCGACCACTTCGGGCACCTCTCCCTTCGACCGGACCACGGCAAATACCGTTCGCTCTCCAGCCAGGGTACCCAGTACCTGTTCCCAACCGAGGGCATCGAGGGCCTCGGCCACGATTTGAGCGGTTGCAGGCAGGGTGTCGATCACAAGCATGCAGTCACTGCTTTTTATGTCCGTGACGGAATGCTTCAGAGTCATCAGCAACTGGTCGCTTACCTCCGGTTTCTTCACAGATGAAGGTTCCACGTACCGATACCCGTCCGCTTCCGTGGAAACCTTGACCAGCCCCAGTTCCTTGATATCCCGAGACACCGTGGCCTGAGTGACCTTGATGCCCTCCGCTGTCAGGGCTTGCACGAGATCATTCTGGGTCCCGATGTTGCTGTCCTTCAATAACGAAAGAATTCTCATCTGACGTCTGGATTTCAAAGGACCCCCTCCAACTGCCTAGAGTATCGATCACTGATATTGTTTTTATTCGTTCTATGCAAACTGTTGTCCTGCCTGGGCAGCCAGATTCCCGGGGATCCATCTCTTGCCTGGAGCGAAATGGCACGAATGTGTTCGGTGGCCCCTGGGGGGAGTCGTCAGGAAAAGAGGCCCACCTGCTGGTGAGCCCCCGGCGAGATCAGCCCGAACCCTGAACGGTGACGGTCTGCTCCGCACCGCATTCCGGACACCTGCAAAGATGCATACACGGTTCGTTTTCTCGTTTCGAAGTCAACTCCTCGCTGATTTCCTCGTACGGGCTGTAGGGGCCGTAATAATTGTCCACGGGCCCAAGATCATCCATGGCGACGGGTTCACGGCAGCCCTCGCATTCGCACTCGAGCCGCTCCAATCCATTGCATACCGGACATTTAGCCAACTGAGTCCCCTCCTTGCATGATTCTTCTCCCCCTTATGGTCCCACCGGAGAGGATATCTATTAATGACATCAGCCGGTCGACTTCCAGTCGTTGTTATGCAAATCTACGGGTTCTTCTGCCCCCCGAGGGAAGCCTTCCCGGTGTAAACAACACCCCTTGCGGCGTCCACCGTGATGGTTTCGCCCGGCTTGATTCGCTGGGTAGCTCCCTGGGCATCCACCACCACGGGAACCTGTAGGTCCAGCCCGACCAGTGCTGCAGGCGAACTCAGCCCCGCCTCCTCGCAGATGATGGCCAGCGCCAGGTGGGCGAAGCCGGCAAATTTCGCTTTCCATGTCTTCAGTACGAGGATGTCGTCTGCGGACGGAGGGGGTTGGAGCTGCTCTGCATCATCCACCTCCACGCAGGCCCTGCCCACAGCGCTTGCGCGACCGATGCCCGATCCCCGAAGAAGGACGGTCCCGAGGATTGTGACGTGCACGGTGTCCGTCGTTCCGGGCAAGCCTCCCGGGGCACCACTGGTCACAACCACGAGGTCGCCCGGATGCAGCAGCCCGGCGGCCAGGGCGTCCTCTGCTGCACGTCCGGCCGGATCAACGGACGAAGTGCCGATCAGTGGGCGCACGCCCCACACAAGGGCAAGCTGCCGCAAACGCTTCTCAGAGGTGGTCGCGGCGATGATCGGCACACCGGGCCTGTACCTGGCTACCCTGCGGGCCGTATGACCGCTCTGCGTAGGGGTCAGAATCGCCTCCGCCGCCAGTTCATCGGCGATCCGCACAGCTGCTCCGGCAACCGCATCGGTGATGGTGTGGGCGCTGTCCGGCTCAGAGTGGTCGCGCCATGTCGCAGACCGGGTCCGCTGTATCTCCATCTTCTGCACGATCCGGGCCATCACCCCGACGGCTTCAACGGGATACTGTCCTATCGCCGTCTCACCCGAGAGCATCACAGCATCGGTGCCGTCCATGATCGCATTCGCCACATCGCTGGCCTCAGCCCGCGTGGGCACGGGGCTTGTGATCATCGACTCCAGCATCTGGGTTGCAGTGATCACAGGAATCCCGGCCCGGTTGCACCGAAGGATGATATCTTTCTGCACGAGGGGAATCTCCTCGGGTGCGAAATCCACCACGAGGTCGCCCCGCGCAATCATCACAGCATCGGCGACGAGGAGGATGCTCTCCAGGTTCTGATACCCTCCCAGCGTCTCGATCTTGGCCACCAGGGCGAGATCGTCACCTCCCTGCTCACACAGGAAGTCACGGACCTCCAGGATATTCGCTGCATCCTGTACGAGGGACAGGGCCACCCAGTCGACGTCCATGTCGACGGCTAACTGCAGATCTCCCCGGTCCTTGCCTGACAGAAAGGGGAGGTCCAGGCGGATGCCTGGGAAGGCAATCTTATCGTTGCGGGCAATCGTTCCCGGGTTCAAGACCCGAGCCCACATGTGATCACGGCCGACCTCCTCAACTTCAAGCCCGATCTGGCCGTCACGAATCGAAATCCGGGTGCCTGGCACGACGCGTTGGTGCAGGCCAGAGACGCTCACAGTGATCCGGTCCGGGTGCTGTCCCTCCTGCGCCCCGCCCGGATCCAGGATCTGCAGGAGAGCGCCCCTGGAAACATCCAGGGGCGTCGCGGGTCCGGTCACCCGGATCTCTGGCCCCCGGGTATCGAGCATCAGGGCAAGGGGTCGCCCGGTCACCTGCCGTGCGGACGCCTGCACGCCCCGCACCAGGGCTGCCGCACGACGATGATCGCGGCGGTCACCGTGGGACAGGTTGACCCTCGCAACATCCATCCCGGCCTCATACAGATCCCCGACCACGTCCGGGGTGTCGGAGGCGGGCCCCAGGGTCGCGATGATTTTCGCCCCTGTCATCATCTTCGGCTCTCCAACTAACTTCCCAGGCTCATCAGGGCCTCTCCCGCCCTCAGGGCCGTGGGATAATCGGGCGCAGTATACTGCACGGTGAGCGGCCCTACCCGTTCGGCGCCCGGAAGCAGGTGGGACCCATCAGCGCGGGCCGTGTCGACGAACTTGAGCGTCAGGATGACGGGCGTCTGCACCTTGACAGGATCCGGCGCCTTTTCTGTCAGGGCCCTCTTCACGCCGGCGGTGATCAGATCGCGAGCCCTCTCTGGGTGCAGCGACCGGCTGGCATACCGGCTCACATATTGCTTCACACAGGCCGTGTGCACGCCCGGAACCAGGTCCGTGACCTCGACCACGGCGCAGTCATCACCGCTGAGGAAGATCACGGGAACATCGTAGTGACCGGCCAGGGCCGCGTTCATCCCGATCTCGCCCAGGCGCTGCCCATTGATCCGGAACTCCAGGACGGTCCCGGTGTAGGTATGATTCAGCACGCCCGGGGTTCCCGCCATGGAATGGTATCCGATGAACATCACAGCGTCGAAACGCTCGTCGAGGCCCTCCATCATCCCCATGGGCTTGGGGCTTCCCGATATGAGTTCAACCCTGGGATCCAGCTTCTCGATCAGCATGTTACGCATCCCGCCGTGACTGTCATTGATCACGACCGTTTCTGCTCCCTCATCCAGGGCCGCCACCGCAGCGCAATTCGCCTCCAGGGTCATCAACTCGCGAAAGCGCCCGTAGTCTGGGCCCGAGTGACCCGTTTCATCCCAGTTGGCCACACCAGCTACGCCCTCCATGTCAACAGATATATAGATATTCACACGCATTCTCCTCTCGTGCCCCCAGTGGTATGCATTAACGGGTAGTTATTCGATTCCCCGCATCCCTTTACCTCCCCGGACCCGGGCATCAACTCGTCCTCAATGTCACAGTATAAAGATGAGACCCCTGTGTCACCACGCTTGCGGACACCCAGAGAGGATGAGTTCCTTGGCTGATGATAGGCTCGGCTTCAGCACCCGTGCCGCTCGGATCGTCCATCCGGTCGGACCGAACCCCAGGCCTCACGTTCCCCCCATCTACCAGACCTCGACCTTTGTCTTCGACACGGTGCAACAGGGGGCCCACAGATTTGGCGGCGAGGAACCCGGCTACATCTATACCCGCCTGGGCAATCCCACAGTGAGGGCCTTTGAGCGCACCATCGCCGACCTGGAAAATGCAGAGGACGGCGCGGCCTTTGGGTCGGGCATGGGTGCGATCAGTGCCACCCTCTTGCAGCTGGTCCGATCAAAGGATCACATTGTATCGGGCCGCACCGTATACGGCTGCACCCACAGCCTCTTGAAGGGGCTGATGAGCCGGATGGACGTGGAGGTGACCTTCGTCGATTCCAGGAGCATCGACAACATACGAGAAGCCCTCCAGCCCAACACCCGGGTGATCTACGCCGAGACCCCCTCGAATCCGACGATGGACCTGGTCGACCTGGAAGCCCTCGGGGAGTTGGGCCGTCGTACAGGTATTACCACGGTGGTGGATAACACCTTCATGACGCCGTATCTCCAGCGGCCCCTCGACTGGGGAATCGATATCGTCGTGCACAGCGCGACCAAGTACCTGTCGGGCCACGGCGATGTGGTCGCCGGGGCCGTTGCAGCGGGCGAGGCATTCCTTTCTGAGCTCAGGGCGGACACCATGAAGGATGTGGGGGCCATCCTTGGGCCCTTCGACGCGTGGCTGGTTCAGAGGGGGATCCGAACCCTTCCCCTCCGCATGGAACGCCACAGCGACAGCGCCCTGAAGCTGGCCCGATGGCTGCAGGATCACCCCCAGGTGGCCCGGGTCTACTACCCCGGACTGGATTCGCACCCCCAGCATGACCTGGCCACAAGACAGAGCGAAAACGGGTTCGGTGGGATCGTGGCCTTTGAACTGCAAGACGGACTTGAGGCGGGACGAATCCTGATGGACAGCGTCCGCCTCCTGACCCTGGCCGTCAGTCTTGGCACGACGGACACGCTGATTGAGCACCCGGCCTCCATGACGCACTCCGTCCTTGACGAGGTGGAGCTGGAGTTCGCCAGGATCAGCCCGGGACTGGTGCGGATCAGCGTCGGCCTCGAGGATGTGCAGGACCTGGTCGATGACCTGGATCAGGCCATCTCGCGCCTGTAGAGGAGTGCTCAACTCCTGGTCTCGGGAAAGAGGGTGCTCTGAACGGGCGGTTCGGATGCAAGCAACTCCCGGGCCAGGGCCGCGACGAGATGGGTGGTGAGTCGAACCGCGTCATCATCTTCAATCTGCATGTGGGATTTCTGCCGCAAGGATACGAGCCTGGCCCCGCCCGGCAGTGGAAACACAGACCCTGCATCGACCCCATAGGTTCTCAGATCCGAAAGCGTCAAGAGGGGCTGTACCCGGCAGCGCAGGTGAAGACCTTCCTGGGCGTTGATGCTCACCGAGGGATCCTCCAGGACCCGGCAGATGCAGAACAGCTTCCGCAGCGGGTGGCCAGTATACAGGAACAACCGATCACCCGCGGCCACGCTGGTCCCCTTGCCGGGAAACCATACATAGCGTCGGTCCCAACCGTCGTGGGTTGCCTGGGTGTAGGGGGAGGTATTCGATCCTCCCACGATTTTTATCCAGTCGGCCAATTTGAACACTCCAGCCCGCCGGGACCTGGGCCTCTCCCGGCCGAACCCCCTCGACGGCCACGTGCTGCGGCGTCCGCCCATTCGGCGAGAGAGACCTCTTCACGGCCCCTGCCGACGAGATCCTCAACGATCCCGTCAGAAAGGGGCAATACGTCCCTGCACCTCAATCATACCGCGATTCCAGGCCAGGTGTCATGGCACGGGCAGACAGATCCGATGCGAAAGCCCGATGTCCCCCTCAGGGAACAAATGTCACATCGAGGTAATGCGTCGAACAGGAGATGCATGGGTCATAGGCCCTTACCAGCATCTCAAGGGCCAGGGTGATCTCATCCCTGGATCGGTCCATGATCTGGGGAACGAGGGCCTTCATGTCGTTCTCCAGGTTGGCCAGGTTCTGCCCCGTCGGGATAATGCAATTGGCCTTTGTGATCGCACCGTCCTCATCGATTTCGTACTCGTGAAACAAGAGCCCCCTGGGCACCTCCGCCGCTCCAATGCCCCTACCTGCCCTCGTCTTAACGTCCCTCGGCTCACGTTTCAGTGGGTTTTGGACGAAGCCCTCAACCAGGTCGATGGAGTCTTCGAGGCAATGAACCGTCTCCACGATCTGTGCCACGTTGTTCATGTAGGGGTTCACCGTGCCTGCATGCAACCCCAGTTCTGTCGCCGTGGCCTGCGCCTCGGGCCGCAGAACGTCGAAATTGATCTTCGTCCGGGCCAGGGCTCCCACCATGTAGGAGTCCCGGGCATGCCGGGTGTGCTTGGCAGTGGAGTGTGGCACCGAGCTCTCCTGCGCCACCTTGAGGTAATCCTTCACGTCGTAGTCGTAACCGTCGCTGGTGCGGATGCAACCGCTGATCCACGCGTATTCGTCGGGCAGATGCAGGGCCACGTACTCGGTCTCGTTGTCAAACTCGGGAATCTCCACGGTCTTGAGCAGCTCAACCGTCGCGGCCACGTCCTCCCGGGCCGCCACCAGTCGCTCATGAATGCTTCTGAACTGCTCCTCTGTCGGCAGACTGGAGAAGCCATTGACCTTCATCGCGATGGGATGAACCTTGCGACCACAGATCATGTCAGCCAGGTCATTGGCCAGCTTCTTCAGGCGCAGTGCCCTCTTCACGACATCCGGCTGATCACCCGCGAGAGCCAGGGCGCTCCCGGCCCCGAAGAAGTCCGGTGCGGCCAGGAAAAATACGTGCAGCCAGTGACTCTGCATCGTCTCTGCATTGAACAGCAATCTCCTGAGTGTCAGTGTCTGTTCGGACGGCGTGACATCAAGGGCTTCCTCAAGCGCGTTGATCGAGGCCTGTGCGTGCCCCACGGCGCAGATGCCGCAGATGCGAGAGGTGATGTAGGGGGCTTCGTGCCACTTGCGTCCCCGCAGCATGGATTCAAAGAATCGGGGCGACTCCACGATCTCGAACTCGGCACGCTGCAACACGCCATTTTTCACGTCAACCACGATGTTCCCGTGCCCCTCGACCCGGGTGACGTGGTGAACATTGATGTTGAGGTTCTCTGTGTCCATCATTTCACCCTTTTCCTCGAGTTGAACATCCTCAGGCGCCTCTCTGCCTCCTCATCATCGAGCCCGTGTCTTCCCATCACATCCATCATGGCCTCGATGTTGGCCTGGTCAATGAGGCCGCGGCAGCCGATGCAGGCCGAGCCGAAATCCGGGCACAGGGCACCGCATCCAGCCCGGGTTACCGGGCCAAGGCAGATCTCGCCGGTGTCAAGATCGTAGACGCATTCGTTTTCCTTCATGCGGCACTCAACGCACACAGCATAGTTCGGATCATAGGGTCTTCGCCCCAGGAGCAACGAGGTGACAACCTGGACGAACTCGGACCGGTCCATGGGGCAGCTGCGTATGTAGTAATCGACGTCGATCACCTCGTCCAGGGGGCGTGCCTCGCCGGTATCGTAGTACTCGGCCGCGTCACCGTAGACCTCGCGCAGGTTTTCCTCCGGTGTGAACTGGTTCTTCATGGCGTTGACGCCCCCCGTACTGGCGCAGGCCCCCATGGCCACGACGGTGTCTGCCTTTTTCCGGATCTCCTTCAGAACGGGGACCTCCGATTCCCGTGTGATGGCTCCCTCGACAAAGGCGATGTCATAGTCCCTTCCCGTGGGATCCATCGCCTCTCGAAAACTGACCAGCTCAATCGCGTCAGCCACCTCCAACAGCTCGTCTTCCATGTTCACGATCTGAAGCTGGCATCCCTCGCAGCTGGTGAAACTAAAAACTGCGACTCGGGGCTTGTCTTTCACCTGGCATGCCTCCCTTCTACAGGGCCTTAATCTCCGCATAGGAAAAGGCCGGCCCCTCGCGACAGACAAAGGCCGAACCCTCCTGGCAATGGCCACATTTGCCGACACCGCACTTCATTCGCCTCTCCAGGGACAGAAAGGTCATCTCGGCGGGAATCCCGATCCGTTCCGTCTCCTGCACCACGAAGCGGAACATGATGTCCGGGCCGCAGATGAAGGCGGCGGTTCTGCCCGGATCGAACGACACCCTCTTGAACAACGTGGTGACCACGCCGACGTTTCCCTTCCACGTATCATCCGTCATGTCAACGGTCCCGTGGTACTCGACCGAGGGATCGGAGTCCCACGTCGCCAGTTCCTCAGGATACAGCAGGGTGTCGGGCGATCGCGCACCGTAGAAGATGATCACCCGACCGTAATCTTCCCGTTTGTCCAGGACCGTATTGATCAGGGAACGCAGGGGAACCAATCCCAGGCCGCCAGCCACAAACAGGATGTCCATGCCCTTCACCGCCCCGGCGTCGAACCCCCTGCCGAAGGGTCCGCGAATGCCAAGGCTGTCTCCGGCCTTCATCTTCCGGATGGCTCCGGTCACATTTCCCACGTGACGAATGCACAGTTCAAAGCCATCGGTCATCGAAGGTGCAGATGTGATGGAGATCGGAGCCTCGCCCACACCAAAAACGGAGACCTGGACGAACTGGCCCGGATCATGCCCCAGCTCCCGCCCCGATTTGAAACGCAGGTGATACCAGGTCTCCATCTCCGTCATCGGGCGAGTCCTGACGATCTCTGCCATCTCCGGAAGGTACACCGAGGCCGGTCTGTGAGCGGGCGAGTTCACGTGCGCTCACCGGACGGGCGCTGGCGAACCTCGTTGTAGACGGTGGGCGGGTCGATGTTAGCCAGGCAGGTGCGAGCACACCGACCGCAACCTGTGCAGTACAGTTCACCGTAACGTTCATGGGCATACTGCCCCTTATGGTAGTACATGTGGCGCAGCCGGTCGCTGCGATCCTTGTTGAAATTCTCTCCCCCGGCCACCAGGGAAAAATCCTGGAGCGTACACGCATCCCAGCGCCGCTTGCGCTCTCCCTCGCCGAGGTCCAGGGAAACGTCATCCTGCACATCGAAGCAGAAACAGGTGGGACAGACCAGGTTGCATCGTCCACAGCCCAGGCACCGATCCCCGTATTCCTTCCAGGCCGGGCTCTCCTCCCCCGCTCTGAGCACCCCGGGAATCTCCTCGTGCCCAAAATCGAGCCGGCCCCGGACTTGCTCGAAGCTCCGATCCCGCTCCGATTGGACCTCCTGCAGGCGGTCAAGTTCCCCGGCACGCAGTTCCCTGACGTCCTCACAATCCTCCAGGAGCTCGGCACCCCGATCGGTACCCACGTCGACCACCCAGGAACCCCCCAGGCCGCTGAGCATCAGGTCATAGCCTTCGGTCACATCCAACGACCCCATGGCCGCACAGAAAGCATGTTCGTCGCAGGGTTCGAGGCAATTCACACCGATGATGATCGCCCGTTCTCGCTTCTCCAGGTAATTCTCATCCTCGTAGGTATCCGCAAAGGCCTGGTCCATGAGCCGGATGGCCGTCAGGTCACAGGGCCGTACGCCGAGGAGAACCATGTCGCTGCTCTGCACCTCGGGTGCCGCCTCCACATCCCCTCCGGCATCGACACGCTCGCCCGGTGAGGCCTGGAACCGGAGCAGGACCTCCTCGGGCGGGAAGAAGTACTTCTTGGGAGAGCTAAGCGTGGGTATGTAGTCCGCTTCCAGGGATGAGGCGTCCCGAACCTCCTCAAAGGAGTAACTGCCACCTTCTCGAGCAACCGGTGCGACGACCCGAGTCTTCTCTGCCAGTTGCTCGACAAAAGCATTGAAAGCCTCCCTCGACACGATTTTCAGTGTTCTCACGGGCCTACCTCCCTTGCCTTGAGACTTATCTTCATCAAAGATTGTCCCTCATCGCCCGCCGAGACATGCAAAGCATCTGGGCACGGATGGGCAGAGTGAAGAGTACGACCGTCGACAGTGAAAGCAGGATTCTCCAGAGTTTTCCACGAGATCTCCCATGTTTGTCGGACTGTGAAAGGGCAAGGCAATGGGAATGGGACCCGGGCCATCTTTGACAGATCACAGGCCACACCTGACCCGTCTGCTGCTCATCCATAGATCAAGCAACGAATGCGGAAGAATCGAGCGGAAGGAACCTGAAGGAAGATCAGGGCCGGCACTTCCTTCACAGGGCTGCACCCGATCCAGCAACGGCGCCCAGACCCTTGTCCAATCGAGGGGATATCGCTGCTTCCGTCGGGACTCGGGGGCGTCTCCGAATCATAGTAGGCGTATAGGCCGTCACAATCGGGGTATCGCGGCTGACATCCGGCGCCGCCTTCAAGTGCGCCTCCTTCGCTCTGCCCTCACTCATCCTTCGGGACAGGCCAAGTCTGGCCCGAGCCATGAGCTGACCGTCTCTATCTGTACCCATCAGGCATCCAGCCCTCAGGGCTCCGGGGACTGCCCGACGGCTCAGACTCAGTTATGTTGCTAGACGGAGCGGACGACTTCACGACGTGAGGTGTTCCTAGCGCAACCCGGGGTATCCTAATGTGGACCCATGCCGTCTGATTGCGCTCCGTACCGTTACATTGACCTTCATTTGTGGAAAGACCTCCTCGTTCCAACTATCTTGAAGCTCATCCCATGTATCGGTCCGATACCGGTAGAACAGCTGTCCAAACCCATAGATATCTGACTTGAACTCCTCCTGCACCGCCCGAAGCGCATTCTGGATCTCCGATTCCACCGCTCGGCTGACGGCAGCTTCCAGTAAGCGGCGAACATCAATGGAGTCGAGCATGATATCATGTTGTATTTCGGCGATCTCCAGTTGGAGGTCGAGATCAGCTTCGATGAGGGGGCGCCCATGTTCCACTTGTGGACTCAATGAGGAACGGATCTTTCTGACCACCACGGAGAATTCTTTCCCTTGCACGAAGGGATCGGGAACCTCGATCACCGCTCCGGGCTCTACTCTTCCCACTAACCACAGGTATCCGCGAGCATCGTTCCCATCCAGGAAGCCGACCAGGGTATCCCCCCGGTACACGCCAATGCCTATAGCGATGGTCATGCCAGGCATCTCCTCGGAGGTGCCGTGCTCTCGCAGCGGATCGAGAATGGGGGACTCTGGAGACAGCATGCCCGGAATGTTGGTCTCGCTTTCGAGAGGATTGTAGCGCTTCTCGGCAGGATTCTCTTGCTCGAGGGGATCTCCTATACGCTTAACGACAACATCTTGCGTGTTTCTTCCACCGGTGTGCATCGTAATCGGTTCAATCCCCGGCTCAGAAAACTTCATAAGGAACTCGCCGACGGTGACCTGCACTGTCTTTCCAGCTCGAACGCCATGACGATGGAGTCCCCGCAACGTTAGCGAAGGTAGATCCTCCAGGAAAGGCCTCATTAACAGCCCTGCACCCGAGTCACAGGTCGTCAGGAGGGCGCTTCTTCGAACCAATCCTTCGCGGGCAATGAAGTCCAGGTAGTTACCGATTCCATCCCGGGCCACGTTCTGTCCCACGATGATATTGCTCATCTGTCCCAAAGTGAGGTGGCGAGGCGTACGGCGCTGAAGATTGAGCAGGGCATTCATGACAGTATTCCCCTCCTCTTGAAGGACCCAGGATACGGCCTGAGAGGGAGTAATGTCAGCTGCACCTGCAAGAAGGGCCTCATCATTCAAGATCTCCACAGAAAGCAGAACCTTCCCCTCGGTGACCAGATCCAGGGCGAGGGCACTGATTATGGCTATGTCATCGGTTTCGACGCGTCCCCAGCAACCGCTCAATGCTGAGGCTATGAAGACCAGGCAGGCGATGACGCCATACTGAACTCTCTGGGTGACGTTGTCATCGTGCAACGCCCTGCTCCCTTCCTCGGATTACTGCACCCAGATAAATGAATGCAACCAGTCCCACATGTAAGATGCCTGTCACCAACATCGTACTGGTGGGGCTGAGAATTTTTCTCATAGCAAATACATCGACGGGTTCGAAATACATCAACACAATGGCCGCGCTGCTCAACACCAGGACGACCCACCTCGTTTCTATGTTCAACAGGTCTCCCAGTATGATGCCCGCCGCAAGGAGAGCAACACTCACATCGAACACGAGGCCCGTCATCCATATGGAGACCGCAACGGCGTCAAGCCTTTCTGCTAGGAGGGGAACATTGATCTCCCTGGACAGCGAGAGTACGGGGGAAAACTGCTGAGCAGATTCCCGTGGTCCCACGTAGGTGACGACCACAAGGAGAATGGATACCAGGATGAATCCACTGACCAGGTGACCCTTCACCACCGTCCGACGAAGGGCCCCTGGTTCGGTACAATACTTTCCAAGGGCAAAGACCGTGGCGCTGGCACTCGCGAACCACAACAGGGAAGGAAAGGTGGCATCAATCACAGGACCGAATCCATTGTGTAGAACCGGTCGCAGTAAGCCGATGTCACCACGAATCGGTGCGGCGAATAGCAGGGCGAATCCCGTAACAACCAGGCCTCCAATCATCGTGATGAAATACTCGGATCCCCGGCCCAAGACGTCAGCCCCCATAATGGCGCCGTATCCTCCCACGAGCAAGGCTGCGGTGGCCAGTACCCATATTGGCGTTGCCCGGAGCATTGTTGTTCCGATGAGGAGGGACAGAACCTGGGCCCGCTGTAGGGCCATCAGGTAGAAGAACATGCCAAAGAGCATTGCAACCAGCCCGCCGAGTATGCGGCCTAAGCTTTGATGGGCAAAGGTACCGATGCTTTGCCCAGGAAACCGCATCGCCAGTGAGGTATGCAGTATACCGATCACTAACCCCAGGGCCGTGGCCAGGAGCCCGGAAAGCCAAACGTCCTGGTAAACTGCAACCGTGGTCACTTCAGGAAGCAAGGCCACAGTGATCGATATTCGAATCAAGATGACAATGAAGAGAAACTGGCGTGCACTAATCATGGGCTTTGTCACCGGGGTCCTTCAGTCTCGGCGGAGTTCCTCTTCGCTTCCGATCTCTGTCTGCACCAGGACGTACCGGTCTTGTGAGTCTTTCGGGAGGCCTGGCTACTTTCTCGCCCAGCTCACTTACTCGGCCCGGAGTATACAGCGTGAGAAATGGGATCCCAAGGGATTTCAGATTCGCTACATAGTAGAGGAGAAGAACTAACCCCAAGCCAATGCCATACAACCCAAGGGCTGCTGCCGCACCAAGGAAGCCAAATCGTAGGAGACGTAGAAGAATGGCTGATTCAGCTCTGGGGATGGCAAACGAAGCGATGGTCGCCAGAGTGACGACAATCACGATTCCCGGTGGTACGAACCCAGCTTCAACAGCTACCGTTCCGAGTACCAGGCCACCAACAATACTCACCGCCGGCCCATATTGTTTGGGCAAGCGTATTCCAGATTCTCGCAACACTTCAACGATGAGTTCCGCGCCCAGGGCATTGACGGCAATGGGAAAGGGGATTCCTCTCAGGGTGCTCGCAATGTTCAACAGAAGGGGGAGGGGAATCAATTCCTGGTGGTACATATTGAGAGCGACATAGGTGGGAGTGAGAAGCAGAGATAGGGCAAATCCGAACATGCGAAACAGCTTCAGAAAGACAGAAATGGGGAAATTGCTATAATAGTCCTCGGGCGACGCGAACAGGCTGTGAAAGTCTGTTGGCATCGTGAGGGCATAGGGGGTTCCATCCACCAGTACGGCAACCCTGCCCTCGTCCAGTTCAGCAACCACAGAGTCGGGACGTTCGGTGACACGAATCATGCTAAACAGGCAGAAGGGATGATCGCGGATGAGACTCTCAATGGTACCGCTAGATAGAACAATGCTCGTGTCAATGGCCTCCAGGCGAGTTCGTACCTCATCAACGATTTCCCCTGGGGCTATGCCCTCAACATAAACCAGGTAAACATCCGTCTGGGACTTTCGGCCGATGACAAGCGGTTCGCAGACGAGTTGTGAGGTCTTCAGTTGTGCTCGAAGCATGCCCAGACTAGCACTAATCGTCTCAGATAACCC
>SKXF01000106.1 GCA_007128555.1 Clostridia bacterium
ACAGGGGCCCTGGGGCCGGAGCGTGTGCTGCTGGGCCATGTGAATGCCGGGGGCGAACGGGACGGTCCCATCGTACGCTACATGGTGGCAGAGAAAATGACCATGGGTGAGCTTGACGGTGGACAGAGCCAGCGACTGCGAGACATCGCCGGCGTCTTCAAGACAGCGGGATTTCCCGTGGTCATCAGTCGGAACATGGACTCCTGGAAGCGCTACCACGTAGCCATAGCTATTGCACTCGCAGGCGCCATGTACATGGCCGGCGGGTGCAATTATCGCCTGGCTGGAAGCCGGGAGGATACCAGGAAATGCTGGCGTGCCATGAAAGAGGGATTCCTCGTTCTTCGCACCCTTGGTTTTCCCGTTGAACCGCCCAAACTGCGTTGGGGCAGTGCGATTCCCGATTTTCTGATGATTCCCCTGCTTCAGCGAGTCCTGGGTTCTGAGCTCATGGACATTGGTGGGGCTCGCCACCTGCGACATGCCCGGGAAGAAATGCTGCAGCTCGACGATGAATTCTCGGCTTTGGTGAGAGAATCAGGTGTTCAGACCCCGAATCTCCACGAGCTCAGCGCCTATTTCGACCCACGGTGCCGCCGGCGATCACGGGCTGACGGGCACCGTTTTGCGTAACGTGGCGTGGCGGATGGGGAACGGCAAAGGCTGTGGATGTTGCGGCAGGATGTAACCCGGGCGCGTCGGTCCGCCCGTGCTGTAGGTCGCCCTGCGACTCGATCTTTCAGGCTCAAGGGGTCCGCGATATCCTCCTGCAGCTGGAGCTTCCCATCGAAGGCATACCCTCTCAACGGGGTGAGACCCTAGACCCAGACCATGGTTTGACATCTGCTCAATGGGAAGGGGTGAGAGGATGACCCGTGAAAGGTCGATACCCAGGTGGCTGCTGGCGGCTGCACCGTGCCTGTGGGTGGGCTGGCGCAGCCTCATGAGACAGTATACGCCGGCCAACGCCGAACTCGCCCTACTCCACGGCCAGCACCTGGTTCGCGGGACAAAGCGGGTACTTGCCGTCACCGCCCATCCCGACGACCTGGAGGCGACGACGGGGGCACCCTGATATTGATGGCCCTGGCGGGCAGCCGGATTGACGTTGTGGTTCTGTCTGATGGGCGTAAACAGGACAATGGCAGAAGCAACCTCGATGAGATTCGCCAGGTGGAGCAGCTGCACGCCGGGAACATCCTCGGTTATTGCAACGTGCACTACCTGGGTTTCAGGGATCTGAGCCTGTCCCGGATGGATGAGCTGCAGCCCGAGTTGCTGGGCCTGTGGCGCTCTGTCAGGCCCGAGGTGGTGTTCACCTTTGATCCTTCGTTTCCGGAACCCTACCTGGCCCATCCGGATCACCTGGCAGCCGGGCGGGTGGTGCTGAACATCGTCAGAGGGTGGGACGACCCGGAGCCGACCGTTTACTTCTACGGCACGGCCGACACCAGCGTGATCGTGGACATCTCTAGCGTCATCTGGGACAAGGTTGATGCGGTGGTCGCCCACCGGAGCCAGCTGCAGACCTGGCCTGCCCTGTACTCGCTGTTGATTCGGTTGTATGGGAGATTGAGGGGTCGCCCTGTTCAAAGGGCCCACGCGGAGGGGTTCCGGGTACTGACCATGCCCCGGCTTTCCTCCCAGGTCCAGCGGGGGAAGTGGACGCCCCCTACCGGAGGCGCCGGGGTCTAACGGGGATGTCTCTCTAGCTGGCACAGTATCAGTCTTTCGCCGATCCACTCCGCTGGTGGACAGCTGTGGATCCAGGGGGCATCGCCGGGGCCGGGGCGTCGATCTCAACAGGGCAATTCTCCAGGCCCGCGTGCGCCCGCTCGATGTAAAGAACCGCGAGTACAAACACCACGGCAGAGGAGATAAAGGGCGTCTCAACCGTCACCATGTACAAAAGCCCCGCCCAGAGAGGTCCAAGCATACGCCCCAGGGAGTCGTAGGAGGTCTGTAGGCCCATGGTGACGCCCTGCCCAAGGTCCGTTGCATTGCAGAGCAGGGAGGTCACGACGGGACGGGCAAGGCCCATCCCCGTGGCGACCAGGGCCACCGAGACCAGGACCAACGGGAAACTTGGAGATAGGGTAAAAAGGACAAATCCCGCGGCGGAGAGGATCATCCCAATTCGCAGAAGGCGCACCTCGCCGAGGGCCCTTATGGCCGCTCCAATCAGGAGCCCCTGGACGAGAACGCCGATGGCGCCGTTTACCGTGAAGGCGATCCCCACCTGCACCGCGGTGGCTGTGAACTTATCGATGAGGAAGAACCCCATCATGCTGAACATGGATGAACTGGCAAAGGTGATGAAAAAGGGAGTCCAGTAGAGAACGGCGTGGGGTTTGCGCGCTGCATCGACCATGGCCGAGAACATCGACCCGGCGTCGAGACTGCTCTCGGAGCGTTCCTCGGGTTCAGGCAGAAAGAAGTAGACCAGCAAGGCATTGATGCAGCCGAAGGCTCCGGCGGTGAAGAAGGTGAACTTCACCCCGAGGGGCACCATGAGGCTTCCGATGGACGGTCCGAGCATGAAGCCGAGGCCGAAGGCTGCTCCCAACAGTCCCATGCTGGTCCCGCGCTCCTCGCGGGGGGTGATGTCGGCGATATAGGCCTTCGCAGAGGGAATGCACGAGGCCGAGAGCAGGCCGCCGATGATCCTGGCTGCATACAGCATCCAGAGCTGTGTTGACATGCCCATCAGGAAGAAGCCGAGGCCGAATCCGACCAGTCCCAACATGAGAGTGGGCCTTCGTCCGTACTTGTCAGAGATGCTGCCCCAGCGAGGGGCAGTGAGGAACTGAGCCGCCGCCCATACTGCGGTCAACAGGCCCATGTCGAAGGACGATGCGCCCAGGTCCCGGGCGAAGAAGGGAAGGAGCGGGATCACAAGGCCAAAGCCAATCATGACCAGGAACAGGGAACCGAATAAAAGGGCGAAGCGAGGATTGCGGAGGAGCATAGAAACAACCTTTCTTATCTAATAGTTCGATTACCTAACATTATAGTCAGAAAGGGAGATCTATGTACATAGCGGCGGCTCAGCCGGGGTCAAAAGGGGGCGCTACAATCATCGGTCTTGATCAGCATAGTCGCCCTCGAACGCCTGCCGCAGCGGGGGCATCTGAGGTATTTCCAGGTTCGGCCCCTGCCCGGATCGTGGGGGCTGACGAGGTCTCCCGGGGAACGATAGATCTCAGGTAGGGTCGCCAGGGACAGGGGCATCAAGCCGGGCAGGACGGGCAACGTCTCAGCCGTTGCATGGGAACTCTTGACAGCTGTCGCCGCATCTGAGACGATCACGGCGAACTCATTGCAGGGAGGGGTTTCCAGTGATCGAGGCGCTATTGCAACGGGCTGCGAGGAATGTCCTGACCTCCTTTGTCCCCATCGCGAAGGGGAACCGGTTGCGGATCTTCTATGACGACGGCCGGAGCCGATTGGCGTCAGCCCTGGGACGTGCGGCGGAGCACCTGTCCGTGCCCGTCATCCTGACAGACCTGGCCCGGCAGGTGGACGTTGAAGGTCTCCGGTCGGTTCTGACCTGCGCCGAGCCCGCCGATGTGATCATCAGTACCTTTTCCTGGGCGTTTCTGTCCGGGTTCCCGGGGCGTTCCCTGTTTCCCCCCTTCGTGTCTCCTCCGGGCTTTTCCGGCCGGTCTGCCCACATCAGGCCGCGGATCCCCGAGGAGCCGCTGTTGAGGATGCTGTGTGACGATCTTCACAGTATTCGCAGCAGGGTGGTTTCGGCAATGGACCTCAGCAGGCATGGATGGCTCCGAGTGTCATCCCCGGCGGGCACCGACCTGGTGTTTGCTACCCGTGATTTCCACGTGATCCCCTTCGAGGCACATCCCCATGCCTTTCTCCCCGCAGCAGAGGTATACACCGCCCTTTCACCGGGAAGTGCGCAGGGCAAGGTGGTGGTGGATCTGACCGTGGGTGAATTCGTGTACGAGGGGGACCTCTGGGATCCCCTGGGGGTCGTAGATTGCCCGGTGCAGCTCACGGTCCGCGACGGGCGGATCATCGGTGTTGACGGCGGTGACATCGCCCGGAGGCTGGCGAAGCTCCTCGGCGACTGCCCCCCATCCTGTGCCGAGGTGGTCGAACTGGGAATTGGGCTCAGTGCAGGAGAGCAGACGGGCCACATTGGAGCCGATGAGTGCCTGGCCGGCACCTGTCACTTTGGCATCGGCGATGCGGTGTTCTACGGTGGCGATAACCGTGCCCCAATCCACCTGGATGTGGTCGTGGATGCGCCCCGCATTGAACCCTTTCATCCCCGGTAGGGGGCCGTGCCAACCCGATGGCCAGGAACGGTTTGACAGCATGGTCATATCATGTTTGTAGTATCTGGCGTCTATGGGCAGATAAGGGGTTGCAGGATTCCGGCGAATCCTGCTGTCGTCCTGTTGACCACCATCGCACGGACGGATGATCGCAAGGGCGCGGTGAGGCTGACCCGAACCGGCAGGGACAGCAAGGAGTCAACCAAACAGACTGTGGTGCCTGGGACATGTGTTGCAGGCCCGGTTCCAACGCGATGACGGGGAGTAGTAAATGCTTGTGATGCTCACAGAGATCCGGCGAAGTGCTGAGAGTCGGCATCATCACTGCGTTGAACTCACCTTCGAGCTGCTGCGGTGAAGGGGATGTCCCCCCAGCCCCAGCCGGCGGCCAACCTGGCCGGCCGTTAGCCAAAAGAAGTGCGGAGCCTGTTCGCGCTTCGTGGAGACTGCCACGTAATGTGGTGGTGAATCAGGGTGGTACCGCGTGGAGATCGAGGATCCTCGCCCCTTCGAGTGTTGGGGCGGGTTTTTTTTATGGGCGAGGCGTGACGGCAAAGCCGGGAGCTCATGACGCAGGGTTTTTAATCAATGGAATGCGAGGTGATCGATATGTCCAACGTATTGATTTTTGACACGACACTCAGAGATGGAGAGCAGTCTCCCGGCGTCAGCCTCGGCATGGAGGATAAGCTGGAGATTGCCCGCTGCCTTGCGGCGCTCAGGGTTGATGTGATCGAGGCCGGTTTTCCCATTGCCTCGGAGGGAGAGATGGCCTCCGTAGCTGCCATAGCTCGGGAAGTTGAAGGGCCCGTCGTGGCCGCCCTTGCTCGTACGCACGAACGGGATATTGATGCGGCGTGGGAGGCAATCCGGGAGGCGGAGCGGCCCAGGATCCACGTCTTCATCTCCACGTCCGATGTGCATCTATCCGAGATGCTGCGGATGAGCAGGGAACAGGCCCTGGAGGCGGCTGTCGATTCTATTCGTTATGCCCGGGGATTCACAGAAGATGTTCAGTTTTCCGCCCAGGATGCCACTCGGACCGACCTGGACTTCCTGGTGCAGATCCTGACGGCCGCGGTCGAGGCCGGGGCTACCACGATTAACGTGCCCGATACCGTGGGATATGCCACGCCCTCCGAATACCGCCAACTTTTTGCGTCCCTCGCTGCCCGCGTCTCCGGCATCCATTCTGTCGTGCTCAGCACTCACACCCACGATGACCTGGGGCTGGCCACGGCCAATGCCCTGGCCGCCGTCGAGGGAGGGGTGCGCCAGGTGGAATGCACGATCAACGGGATCGGGGAGCGGGCGGGCAACTGCGCACTGGAGGAGGTCGTGATGGGCCTTCGCACCCGGGGGGATGCCTATCGAGTGACCACCGGGATTGACAGCAGCCAACTGTCGCGGACCAGTCGCCTGGTATCTGCGTTGACGGGAATGCCCGTGCAACCTAACAAGGCCATTGTCGGGGCCAATGCCTTTTCCCACGAGGCCGGCATTCACCAGGATGGCATGCTCAAGGACCGCACCACCTACGAGATTATGAAGCCTGAGGATGTCGGGCTCACCGAATCCAGGCTGGTGCTGGGCAAGCATTCGGGACGTCATGCGTTCCGGGTCCGGATGATGGATATGGGCTACGAACTGAGCGATGACCAGCTCACGGAGGTCTTTGCCCGCTTCAAGCACCTGGCCGACCGGAAGCCCCACGTGTCCGATCGGGATATCGAGGCCATCGTCGGCACCCAACTGGGAGGCGTCGAGGAGATCGTGAGTCTCGACTACTTCCTGGTCACAAGCGGCAACTCGGCGATTCCGACCGCCACTGTTCGCCTCAATCTGAACGGTGAACGTTCCGAGTTTTCGGCCTGCGGCGGTGGGCCCGTCGATGCGATCTTCCTGGCCATTGACGGGGCCATGGATCGAAGCCACAGGCTGGTGGATTACAGGATCGAGGCGGTCACCGATGGTGCCAACGCCCTGGGACAGGTGATGGTCCGTGTGGACGTTCAGGGGCAGGTTCACCTGGGACGGGGACTCAGCACCGATGTCCTGGAGGCGAGTGCTCTTGCCTACGTGAACGCCATCAACCGGGGCCTTCAGGCTGAGGGGGTAACCGGGGAGCAAGAAGAGGAGACCGGGAGATCCCGGGGGAGTGATACGTATGGATTGTAGCGCCCGACCGATGACCATCACGGAGAAGATCAT
>SKXF01000125.1 GCA_007128555.1 Clostridia bacterium
TCCCCTGGAGTGCCGTGAGGCAGGTGGGTCCGCAGATTCTGCTGGTCGACTGGGGTGCCGATGCACCCGAATCTGGTAGCGACAAACTGCGCTTTCCTCGCGAATAGCTGCTGCGACCCGAGGTGACACTACGGGTGTAAGACAGTGAAAAGGCGAGGAGGGTAAACGTGGCGGAACGAACGGTTGTTGGTGTATTCAGATCCAGAGAGAATGCTGAGAGAGCGGTCGAGGAGTTGAGAAGCGCGGGATGGGATCGAGACATCTCGATCCTCGCCCGGGAAGAAGGCACAGAGGGCGGCCGCGGTCGCGGTGACCGCACCACGATGGAAGACCAGGATCTCAGCGAGGGAGTTGCAACGGGTGGCGTCCTCGGAGGGCTGGCAGGTCTCGCAGCCAGCGCCGGGTTGATGACCATTCCCGGAGTGGGACCTGTTCTCGCAGCGGGACCGATTGCCACCACGCTGACCGGCGTGGTCACCGGTGGTTTGGCCGGAGGCCTGGTGGATTACGGCATCCCGGAGGAGGATGGACGGGAGTACGAAAAAGATGTCAAGAGCGGCCGCATTCTCACCATGGTCCGGACCGAAGAGCGCCGGGCATCCGACGTGGAGAGAGTCTTGAGGGAACGCGGAGCAGACAGAGTTCGAAGTCACTGATGTGTAACTAGCTTCCGACAGCCGGAGGCTGGCAAACCTGGCTGGCTTCCGGCTGTTTCGTCGGTCCTGCATCGTTCGTGCTTTTCGTTTCCCTTGCCTCCAGGGACATAATATAATGGATGCATATGGCATGATATTGCTATGGAGGTGAGAGTTTGACAGCGACATCAGGACAGAAAAAAGAGGGCACCACGGTGCGTCTCATCCCCCTGGGTGGCATGGGAGAGATTGGTAAGAACATGTGCATCTGGGAGTGCGATGACGAGGCCATCGTTGTTGATGCTGGGCTGGCCTTCCCGGAGGAGGAGATGCTGGGGGTAGACATTGTGATCCCTGATATCGAGTATCTTCTTTCCATAAGGGACAAGGTCTCAGCGATCTTCATCACCCACGGACACGAGGATCACATTGGATCCCTTCCATACGTTCTCAGGGAAATGACCGTACCGGTCTATGGGCCGGGACTGGCCCTGGGGTTAACCCGGCGGAAGCTGGAGGAGTATGGTCTGAAGCTGCCGGTGGGATCCGAGCGAGTCAGACCCCGAGATACCATCAGCACCGAGCGGTTCGAGGTGCAGTTTTTCCGCGTCAACCACAGCATCGCTGATGCCATGGGACTGGTGATCAAGACCCCCGTCGGGACAATGGTCCACTCTGGCGATTTCAAGTTCGATCACACGCCTATCGATGGAGAGGTCACGGATTTCTTCACCCTCGCCAGCGTTGGAGATGCGGGCGTTCGATGCCTGATCTGTGACAGTACCAATGCAGAGCGAAGTGGCTACACGGGCAGTGAGCGCCGCGTCGGGGAAGAACTGGAGGAGATCTTCGCCAGTGCGGAGGGTCGGATCCTTTTCACTACCTTTGCTTCGAACATACCGCGGCTCCAGCAGGTCATCACGACCTCGCAGACCCACCGGCGGAAGGTCGCCGTGGTGGGAAGGAGCATGCGGAATAGCCTGGAGGTCTCTCGCGAACTGAACTACATAAGAATGCCCGCGGGTACCATGATTCGGCCTGAGCAGATGAAGGACTATCCCCTGGACCAGCTCACCCTGATGATCACCGGGAGCCAGGGAGAACCAATGAGTGCCCTGACGCGGATGTCCCGTGGTGACGATCGGCGGCTGAAGATCATCCCGGGGGACACGGTTATCATCGCTGCAAATCCCGTTCCCGGAAACGAGAAGCTGGTCTACCGCACCATCGACAACCTGTCGAGGTTGGGAGCGAAGGTCATCTATGGCGCCCAGTACGGGGTTCATGTATCCGGACACGCCAGCAGGGAAGAGCTCAAGTTCCTTCTGAACCTCGTTCGGCCCGACACTACGATTCCAGTTCACGGAGAGTATCGTCACATGAAGGCCTATTTCGAGCTCGCCCAGTCCCTCGGAATGCCGGACAAGAACATTCTTCTCGTAGACAACGGTGACGTCGTGGAGTTCACTGAGGAATCCGCAAGGATCAATGGCCGGATTGCCTCCGGCAACGTGCTCGTGGACGGCCTTGGCGTTGGAGATGTGGGCAATGTGGTGCTGCGTGACCGGGACCAGCTGTCCCAGGACGGCATCGTGATTGTCGTGATCTCCATCGATGGGGACACCGGAGAGGTCCTGTCCGGCCCAGAAATCGTCACGCGGGGGTTTGTCTATGTGCGTGAGTCCGAATCGTTGCTGCAGGAGGCGACCGACCGGGTCGCGTCCGTGCTGGCCTCGGATTCCGGCAGGGCGACGACCGACCGGGGGAAGCTCAAGCGGCAGGTGCGAAGCGTTCTCAGCAGTTTCATCTATGACAGCCTGCAGCGCCGCCCAATGATTCTGCCCGTGATCATGGAAGTTGAGAACAGCTGACCCCGATGCATCGAATCGTTCCGCAGCCGCTATACTAGGAACGGTTATGATCAACAAGGGGCAGGTGAACTTGATGATAGATGATGACAGGACACATCGACCCAGGTCCGACGCAGATCCGAGCGTAGATCCGGCCCAACCGCCGCAACAGCCGGAGGCGCAGGAGTCTCAGAACATACAGCAGATGGGCACACCTGACATTCCGCGTATGCCCAGTAATATTCATTGCCTGAACATCATTGGGCAGATCGAGGGACACCTGATTCTGCCCTCTCAGAATAAGACGACCAAGTATGAGCACGTGATACCCCAGCTGGTGGCCGTTCAGCAGAGCCCTGAGACGGAGGGGCTCCTGATCCTTCTCAATACGGTGGGCGGAGACGTGGAGGCTGGCCTGGCCATTGCCGAGTTGATCGCGGGGGTGACCAAGCCCAAGGTCTCGGTGGTCCTCGGGGGAGGGCACAGCATTGGTATACCCATCGCCTGTGCTGCGGATCGTTCCTTCATCACCGAGAGCGCGACGATGACGGTTCATCCGATCCGGCTTTCCGGGCTGGTACTGGGTGTCCCCCAGACCTATGAGTACCTGGAGAAGATGCAGGATCGGGTGGTGAAGTTCGTGGTCAACCATTCCGGGATCAGTGAGCAGAACTACCGGCGACTCATGTTCCGCACGGGTGAGCTGGCCCGTGACATCGGTACAATCCTGGTCGGGGGCAGTGCGGTGGAGGAGGGGATGATCGATGCCGTGGGAAGCATGGGCGAGGCCATCTCCGCCCTCCGGGACATGATTGCACAGCAAAAAAATTATGACGACGCCCAGGCCAACGCCCAGGCCGGAGCTTCCGAGGGGGTGAGAGATGATGCTATGGACGATCTACCCTCCCGAGGTGGTCTTCCGAAATGAGGAGGAGCCGCCGGGACAGGAAGAGATTTCTGTAGGCAACCGGATCTTCCTGGTCTCCCGCACGAAAGGGGGCCAACGTCAGATTGAGCGACTCATCTCCACCGATCCTGCCGATTACATGAACCCGACCTGGCAACCAGGACAGATCCTGATGATGGACGATAAGAAATAGAGCCTACCGGGGGGAGATGCGGTGCGCTGGATTCGTCTCATTGTCCTGGGTGCGGTCCAGGGACTGACGGAGTTCATTCCTGTAAGCAGCTCGGGCCACCTTGTTCTGTTCCAACGGCTTCTAGGCCTTGAATACGAGGGCATTACCCTCGAGGTCGCGGTGCACATGGGGACGTTGGTAGCTGTCCTCGCGGTGTACGGCCGAGATATCCTCAAGATCGGCGGGACCCTGCTTCGGTCAAGTTGGGGTATGTTTCGGGGGAAGATGCGATTCAAGGACGCCGTTCGCGAGCCGAGATTCTATCTCGGAGCCAGCCTTCTCGTCGCGACGTCGATCACGGCGGCCATTGCCCTCCCGTTGAGTGACGTGATCCAGGGCATGTTTGGCAACCTCAGGCTGGTTGCCGTGGCCTGGCTTGTCACCGGAGGGCTATTGTACGGGACCCGGGGATACAAGCCCCTGGGTCGGTTGCCGACGGTGGGATCCACGATACTGATCGGGATCTTCCAGGCGCTGGCCACCGTGCCGGGGATCTCGCGTTCAGGTGCCACCATCGCGGCCGGGCTCTACTCGGGCCTTTCCAGGGAAGAGGCCGCGAGGTTTTCGTTCTTGCTGAGCGTGCTTGCCATCGTGGGGGCATCTATTTTGGACATACCGGAGGCTCTCCCGAGGGTGACCGAGGCGGGATTCCTGGCGGATATACTCGTTGCCACCGCGTCCGCGGCGATCTCAGGATACTTCGCCCTTCGGTTTATCATAAAGAAGGTCATCCGGGGAGAAATGCACCGATTTGCCCTCTACGTCTGGAGCCTGGCCACCGTCGTCCTGGTGTGGCTGAACTTCAGCCTGTAAGCTGGGGAGGAGGAGTCGCCCTGCATGGTATGGAATAGATGGTAGACCGCGTTGAGTTGCAGTGTGCAGGAGAGAGGACCGGATGCCGGGCAAGGTTGCGAGCAAGAAGAAGAAAAAAAAGACGAACCGACAGAAGAAGAAAACGGCGGCCAACAATGCCGTGCGCCTTGAGATTGCGGGCCTTCTGACGGTCGTGGCGGGGCTTCTTTTGCTGTTGAGCCTGTATCACGACGGCATGGGGTACGTGGGGCTGATTTTCCGCACGGTTCTCACGTGGGCTCTCGGGCGGGCCGCCTGGGTGATCCCCGTGGTGCTGGTCGGAGCGGGGATTCTCTACCTGTCCTCTGTCCGCCCCAGGGAAATGGCCTCGCGCCTGTGGGGGCTCCTTTTGAGCACATTGATCCTGTCTGCGATATATCACGGAACCCTCGGGGCGGAGGAACCCTTTACCCCCAAGGTCATGGTCGACGGCGGGGGCTATACCGGGGCTGTGATTGCCTGGGCCCTGACGTCCGCCGTGGGCACGGTCGGAATGAACATCATCCTCACCGCAGGGATGATCGCATGCGTTCTGTTGATCGTAAATACTCCCATGACGGAGCTGATCACCGGTGCAGTCCGGGGGATCGGCGCTGCGGCCAGGGCAACCTATTTTGCGTTCATGGGTTTTTTCACCTGGGAACGGGAGGAAGAGGAGGACGATACCTCCTCACCGGATCGGGTCGTGCCACCTGCCCCGGAGCCCTCCGAGGACGTGGCCATCCACTCCTACCCCGATGACGGTGAGCCGAAGCCGGACGAGCCCGAAAAGGGCAGGGTCCTCCCCTTTAAGCGCAAGAAAACGGGGGATCCTCCTGCCCAGGACAACAAGGCATCTGTTCCGGACAAAAAGAAGGACAGGGACCAGGATGTGCGCGCCCCGGAGGAGCTGGAACAGGTTAAGATGGATGTAAGCATCCTGTATAAATTGCCCGATCCGAGCCTTTTGAGCCGTCCTGAGAGCCGCCGCTTTCTGCCAGGCAGGACCCGCGATGAGCTGAACCGCAAGGCCCGGCTCCTCGAATCGACCCTGGAGTCCTTTGGGGTTCGATGCAAGGTCACGGACATCAGCCACGGCCCCACCATTACTCGTTTTGACATGCACCCAGGGCCCGGGGTCAAGGTCAGCCAGATCGTCAACCTCGCAGATGACATCTCGTTGAGCCTCGCGACATCGGGGATTCGGGTGGTTGCTCCGGTCCCCGGCAAGTCCGCCGTCGGCATCGAGGTCCCCAACCGAAAGGTGACCTCGGTCCTGCTTCGGGAGATCCTGGAGAGCAAGGAGTTCAAGCGTTCCCCCGATCCGCTCACGCTCGCCCTGGGATCGGACATCACGGGCAGGCCGGTGGTGGTCAAGCTCGCGGACCTGCTCCACCTGCTCATTGCCGGGGCAACGGGCTCGGGAAAAAGCATCTGCATACGGTGCATCATTGCCAGCATTCTTTTCAAGGCTCGCCCTGACGAGGTGAAGCTGATCCTCATTGACCCCAAGGTGGTGGAGTTCATGTCCTACGTCGACCTTCCCCATCTTCTGACCCCCGTGGTCACCGACTCGCGCAAGGCGGCGGGATGCCTGACGTGGGCGGTCAAGGAGATGGAACGAAGGTACAAGGAGTTCGCGGCGAGGGGTGTCCGTGACATATCCGGCTATAACCGCAAGGCGCCGGAGATGGGCGTAGAACCGATGCCCCGCATTGTCATTATCATCGATGAGCTGGCGGACCTGATGATGGTGGCACGGGTGGACGTTGAGGACGCCATCCAGAGACTGGCCCAGATGGCCAGGGCCGCGGGCATTCACCTGGTGGTCGCAACCCAGAGGCCCTCTGTGGATGTCATCACCGGTGTGATCAAGGCCAATATTCCCTCGCGGCTGGCCTTTGCCGTGTCCTCGGGTGCTGATTCCAGGACCATCCTCGATGCGTCGGGGGCGGAGAGGCTCATGGGCAATGGGGACATGCTCCTTTCGCCCGTGGGCCGGGACAAGTCCATGCGGGCCCAGGGCAGTTTCGTTTCCGATGACGA